>JAFLCM010000382.1 GCA_017303565.1 Planctomycetota bacterium | reverse complement strand
GCCGCGTGGCTCGTGAAGGAGATGTCCGCAGGTGGCGATTGACCCGCGCAAACTCAAGCCCAGCGAACTCGCGCGGCTGCTCAACAGCACGCCGCTGGGCGAGGTGATCAGCGAGCGGCAGCTCCACCGGCATCGCACGCGCGCCGGGTTTCGCGTCGCGGCAGACGGTGACGCGGGCAAGGTCGATCTTTTCCGATACGTGGCATGGCTCGTGGCGACGCGGCACGAGGCGATCGCCGAGGCCGCGAGTGCGCCCGAGGGATTGACGGGCTACGACGCGATGAAGGAGCGTGCCCGGCTCCGCAACGCGATGCTCTCGCTGTCGGGACGGGACATTGGCGACCTGCCACCGGTCGCGGACGCAGCGAGGAGGCAGAAGGCGGCCCGCGACTTCAGGTTCTTCTGCGAGGCGTACTTCCCGCAGACGTTTCACCTGAAGTGGTCGGATGACCATCTCAAGGTCATCGCCAAGATCGAACAGGCGGTGCTCGAGGGCGGGCTGTTTGCGATGGCGATGCCTCGCGGCTCAGGCAAGACCTCGCTGTGCGAGATCGCGTGTCTGTGGGCGTTGGTGTACGGGCACCGGGAGTTCGTGGCGCTCGTGGGATCGGACGAGGAGCACGCGGCCGGAATGCTCGACTCGATCAAGGCGGAGCTGGAGAACAGCGAGATCCTCGGCGGCGACTTCCCAGAGGTCTGCCATCCGATCCGTTCGCTCGAGGGCATCCACCAGCGGGCGTCGGGGCAGCTCTACCAGGGCAAGCAGACCCACATCGGCTGGACCGCCCGGGAGATCGTGCTGCCCACGATTCCGGGCTCCGCGGCATCGGGCGCGATCATCCGTGTCGCGGGGATCACGGGGCGCATCCGTGGCATGAAGCACAAGCGTGTCGACGGGGTGAGCGTCCGCCCTTCGCTCGTGCTGATCGACGACCCGCAGACCGACGAAAGCGCCCGCTCGCCGTCGCAGTGCGCCAATCGCGAGCGCATCCTCGCCGGTGCAATCCTCGGCATGGCCGGACCCGGACGGAAGATCGCTGGCCTGATGACGCTGACGGTGGTCCGCCCTGACGATCTGGCCGACCGCATTCTCGATCGCGACAAGCACCCGCAGTGGCAGGGCGAGCGGACCAAGATGGTCTATGCGTTCCCCAAAACCGAGAAGCTCTGGGCCGAGTACGCCCGCGTGCGGGCGGAGGGGCTTCGCGCCGATCGCGGGATCATCGATGCCACGGCGTTCTACGGCAAGCACCGGACGGCGATGGACGAGGGGGCGGTCATCGCCTGGCCGGAGCGGTTCAACCACGACGAGTTGTCGGCGGTGCAGCACGCCATGAATCTCCGACTGCAGAACGAGTCGGCATTTTTTGCCGAGTACCAGAATGAGCCGCTGCCCGAGGTGGAGGTGGCCGACGACCTCCTGAGCGCCGACCAGATCGCAGCGAAGGTGAACGGACATGCCCGCGGGCTTGTCCCACTCGGGTGCTCGCACTTGACGATGTTCGTGGATGTGCAGGGCAAGGCACTGTTCTACCTCGTGGCCGCCTGGGAAGACGACTTCACGGGGCACATCATCGACTATGGCACCGAGCCGGACCAGAAGCAGGGGTACTTCACGCTTCGGGATGTGCGCCGGACGCTTGGCGCGGCGTCGCCCCGCGCCGGTGTCGAGGGCGCGATCTACGGCGGCCTGGAGCGTCTCATCGAGGCGACGGTTGCTCGCGAGTGGCGGCGCGATGATGGCGCGATGGTGCGGATCGACCGATGCCTGATCGACGCCAACTGGGGTTCGTCGACGGACGTGGTCTATCAGTTCTGTCGCCAGAGCCCGCACGCGAGCGTGCTCACGCCCAGCCACGGACGCTATGTCGGTGCGAGCAGCCTCCCGTTCAGCGACTACAAGCGGAAGCGCGGCGAGCGGGTCGGGCTGAACTGGCGCGTGCCGATCGTGAGCGGCAAACGAGCGGTGCGACACGTCCTGTTCGACACGAACTACTGGAAGAGCTTTGTGCACGCGCGTCTCGCGGTGCCCATGGGCGATCCCGGAGGTCTCTCGTTGTTCGGCCAGAAACCCGAGACACACCGCCTGTTGTCGGAGCACCTCACCAGCGAGTACCGCGTGCGGACGGAGGGCCGGGGCCGCACCGTGGACGAATGGAAGCTGCGGGCCGAAGGGCTCGACAACCACTGGCTCGACGGTCTCGTCGGCGCGGCGGTGGCCGCGTCCATGCAGGGTGCGGTGCTCTTTGGCACTGATGCCCGAGTGCCAAACCGGCCGCGCATTCGACTGTCGGCCATCCGAGGAGACCGTCGCTGATGCCACGCGTGCGGCGAGTCGTCCCGACGGAGAAGGACCAGCCCCTTGGGCTGGTGTGTCGTGGCTGTGGATGCCAGCACTTCCGAGTGCTCTACCTCAAGCGGATTGCCGGTGCGATCGTGCGCCGGCGGGAGTGCCGGCACTGCGGGCGGCGTGTCTCGACCAGGGAAGCCCAGGCGTAGCCCGTTCGATCTATCGAATGACTTGACCCCAGCACTGCGCAAAGCGGACAGCGGCTCCAGCGACGGCGTATGTAGCCGGGAGACGTCTCGTCGTTTCGAGACGAGGAGACCGATGTGCCCGACGCCCCACCATCTCCGGATCCCGACCAGGCCCTCCGCGACGCCGCGTCGCAGCCCGCGAAGGCGTCCGTGGATGGTCAGTCCGTCGAGCAGCACCCGCTGAAGGACCAGATCGAGGCCGACCGCTACCTCGCGTCCAAGGCCGCCGCGAGGAAGCCCGGCCTCGGCATCAAGTTCGCCAAGATCGTCCCCCCCGGTTCCGTCTGACCCGATCCCACGCCCATGCTGAAAGCCATTGCCAACATCATGAGCCGGGTCGGTCGCGGGACGCAGACTGCCTCTCCCTCCCCGGCGGCGTCGCGTGCTCCGCACGGAGGCGGATCGCGCGGCTGCCGTCGTTTGGTTGTCGCCAAGTTCGACTCGGCCAAGACCACCCCGGAGAATCGCAAGCACTGGGCGAATGCGGACGGCCTCTCTCCCAACGCTGCCATCAACCCCGAGGTCCGTCGCGTCCTCCGCAACCGCGCCCGCTACGAGGTCGCCAACAACTCCTACGCCAAGGGCATCGTCCTTACGCTCGCCAACGACACCATCGGCACCGGTCCCCGGCTGCAGATGCTCACCGGCGACGTCGAGGCCAACGCCCGCATCGAGGACGCGTTCGAGCAGTGGTCGCGGGCGGTCGACCTCCCCGGAAAGCTCCGCACCATGCGGCTGGCCCGGGCAGAGAGCGGTGAGGCGTTTGCGCTTCTGATCAACAACCCCGGCATCGCGTCGGCGGGAT
>JAFLCM010000381.1 GCA_017303565.1 Planctomycetota bacterium | reverse complement strand
GTTCGGCGCGCCCGGGCGTCCGATCGAGTTCTACACCGCCGCGGCCAACGGCACGGGGCGCGACCCCGCCAGCGGCTCGTACACCACGCCGCTCGACCTCGCGTTCGTTCAGGACGGGCAGGTTTTCAACTACGTCCCCGCCGCGTTCGTGGCCGCGCCGACCCGCCAGTTCACCACCACGAGCCCGCCGAGCCTTTTCTCCGCCGCGCTCAACGAGACCCGGCGCTACCGCGTGATCCTTCCCCGCGGCTACGCGCAGCACACCGCCAAGCGATACCCCGTCATCTACATGCACGACGGCCAGAACTGCTTCGACGCCTCCACCGCGGCGTTCGGCGTCGAGTGGCAGGCCGACGAGGCCGCCAACACCCTCACCCGTTCGGGCACGATGCGCGAGTCGATCCTCGTCGGCGTCGACAACGGGCCCAACAGGCTCAACGACTACGCCGCCCCCGACGCCGGCGGCTGGAGCGACGGGCGCTACTTCACCTTCCTCCGAACCCAGCTGAAACCGCTGATCGACTCGACCTACCGCACCCTGACCGGACCGGCGGATACCGGAGCGGTCGGCTCTTCGATGGGGGCTCAGGCGTCGCTCTACATGGGCTGGGACTTCGCGAGCACCTACCAGCGCATCGGCGGCCTGAGCGGGGCGTACACCGTCTTCAACTCCGGGTTCCTCAACCGCGTGCAGTCGCAGGCCAAGCGCACCATCCGGCTCTACCTCGACACGGGCGACTCCGGCACCGCCAGCGACAACTACTGGCAGACGTACAACCTTCGCGACAACCTGCTCAACCCCGCCCGCGCGTCCAGCGCCGGCGGCGCGTTCGCGCTCGAAGGCGACCTGCGGCATCGCGTCGGCTTCGGGCAGATCCACAACGAGTCCGCCTGGGCCAGCCGCGTGCCCGGCTGCTTCGAGTTCCTCTTCCCAACCAGCGACGAGGCGAACGGGCTTCTCGGCGTCGTCAGCGCCGCGCGGGGCGATGTGAACGATGACGACCGCGTGGACGCCTCGGACCTCGCGGCCCTCGAGTCCGGCGACGGTCCAAACCTCGACGTCGACCGCGACGGCGTGTTCGACGCGGCCCTGGACCGCCAGTCGCTGCTGGACATCCTGTTCGCCCGCTGAGGCGGGCCATCGGAACCCCCGGAACCGCCGCCCGCGTTCTCCTACGATTCCTCCATGCCCAGCGCCCACCACGTCGACGCGCCGCCGGCCGGCACCGAACCCGGCGTGACGCCCTTCCGGATCGGCTCACGCACCTTCACCAGCCGTCTGCTCGTCGGCACCGGGAAGTACAAGGACTTCCCCACCATGCAGGCCGCGCTGGACGCCAGCGGGTGCGAGGTGGTCACCGTCGCCGTGCGCCGCGAGCGGCTGTTCAACGAAAAGGGCCAGTCGCTGCTGGAGTTCATCGACACCTCGCGGTACACGATCCTGCCCAACACCGCCGGGTGCTTCTCCGCCGAGGACGCTGTCCGCGTGGCCCGCCTCGGGCGAGACATCCTGGAGCAGATCAACAACCCCGGCGCGTCGTGGGTGAAACTCGAGGTGCTCGCCGACAAGAAGACGTTGCTGCCCGATCCGGTCGGCACCCTCGAAGCCTGCCGCGAACTGGTGAAAGACGGCTTCGAGGTGCTGTGCTACACGAGTGACGACCCGGTGATGGCCCGCCACATCAAGGCGGCGGGGGCCGTCAGCGTGATGCCCGCCGGCTCGCCCATCGGCTCGGGCCAGGGCGTGCTCAACCGCAACAACATCGCGATCATCCTCGAAGACCTGAAGGCCGCCGACCCCGCCTATCCCGTCATCGTGGACGCGGGGGTCGGCAACGCCTCAGACGTCTCGGTGGCGATGGAACTCGGGGCCGACGGCGTGCTTCTGAACACCGCCGTCGCCCACGCCACCGACCCCGTGCTTATGGCCCACGCCATGCGCCACGCCTGCGTCGCCGGGAGGCAGTCGGCCCTGGCCGGACGGATCCCCAAGAAGCTGTACGCCAGCGCCAGCAGCCCCTGGGACGGCGTGATGACCGTGATTCCGGGCGAGTGATGGGACCCGCGGGGTTCGCGCTCGACGTATGGAAGGGTCCGGCCCTCGTCCCCTCCGCCCGCGCGTGAGGGGCAAGGGTTCGGGTACACTCCCGCCCCGACGATTTCGTTTCCGGATCGTGACCCCTGTTCGGAGCCTGTCCGTGCCGATGCCCGCGACCCACAAGCCCCTGACGCTCATCCTGACCGCCGGCCTGGTGGCCTCCTGCCTCGCGCTGGCGGGCTGCGACAAGGGAGACGAGACGGCCCGAGCGAGAATCGTCAGCGCCCGGGCCACGCTCGCGGCGATGGGCGCCAGCGGCGCGGCAGGGCCGACCGCCGGGCGCGCCAAGGCATACCAGCAGGTCATCTCCGACATGCAGTCGCTCAGCGGCGCGACCGGCGCGACGCAGGGGGCCGCGAAACTCATCACCGCGCAGGCAACGCTCGGGCAGGCCGAGATCGCCGCCAAGGCCCAGCGCGACGCCGAGAACGAGGCCGCCCACCTCACCTCCCGCGGCAGGGCCATGCTCGAGCTCTACGTCAAGCAGTCGTCGCTCGCCGCCTCGATGGAGGGGCATGACCTCACCGCGTCTCGCAAGAGCGCCGGCGACAACGCCACCGCGCTCGACAGCGACCTGAAGAAAGCCGCTGCGGCGTTGGAGGAACTCCGCTCCGCCGAGGCGCTCCTCAGGTCCCGCGTCGACGCGCTCGGCAAGCAGGCTCAGGAGGCCCGCGCCCGCGCCGGCGAGCGGAAGGCCGGCGCCGACGCCCTCGACGCCCAGGCCCGTCTGGCCGCGGTCGAAGACGCCGCGAAACTCCAGCGCGAAGCGGATTCCTACGAAGTGCAGCAGGGCGAGGTCGAACTGGAGGCGTCGGGCCTGCGCCGCCGCGCCGAGGCGCTCGCGCTGGACGTGCAACGCCTCGAACGCCAGAAAGAGCTCGCTCAGGAAAGCGCCAAGCGTGTGGAAGACTCCGGAGCCCTGCTGGTCGAGCAGGCACGCGCTGCCCGCACCCAGGCGGGAGAGACCGGCGCCGCGCTCGCCAAGGCCGTGGACGAACTGACGGCCTTCGTCGAGCAGAGCGTCCGAACCACCTACGCCGAGGCCACCGGCAAGTACAACAACGCTTCCGCCGCCGCGTCCGGTGGGCGCGGCACGTTCCGACGGGCGAGCCCCGTTTTCTTTGCCGCAACGCAAGTCAGTCATAAGGAGAAAGTGAGATGGAAGCACTGGGCATGATCGAAACCAAAGGGCTGGTCGCACTGATCGAAGCCTCCGACGCCATGGTCAAGGCGGCGCGCGTCAAGCTGGTC
>JAFLCM010000380.1 GCA_017303565.1 Planctomycetota bacterium | reverse complement strand
CGGCCTTCTTCGATCACCACCTCCAAGGCTTTGTAGCGGAGGTCGAGCAGTTCGGACCCGTTGAGGGTGAGGCGGAAGGCGTTGTCGCCGAGGGGCTTCATGAAGACCCCGGGGGTCTGCTCGCCCGCTGGCATGGCGGCGATGAGGTCCTCGATCCACTTCCTGTTCCGGAAGATCCAGTCGGCGGCGTCGGCGGGCGGTTTGCCGGCGGCGCGATAGGCGCGCTTGGTGCGTTCGGCGAGGACCTGGGACTCGAGGAGCGCACGCTCGTCGTTCTGGAGGGTGTCGTAAAGGTGGGAGATGAGTTCACGGGGCGAACGGGAGATGAGGTAAATCTCGCCGTTGTCGAGTTGTCGTCTGAGGGGCTTGCCCTCGACCGGCTGGCCGGGCTGGTCCTTGTCGAGGAGTTTCTGGAATCGGTCGCCGTCGGTGGGCTTCTCGTAGGCGGACTCGGGGATGTTGGAGGCCGCGCCCGGGAGTTTTCCGAGGCCCGAGAGGCCGCCCTTGACGGAGACCACGCGCTCCTGCTCGCACGCGGCGAGCGTGAGAGCGGCAAGCAGGATCACGGCGGCGCGCGGGGGCATCGGCGCTCATGGTACGTGCGGGGCGCCGGGTCGGTTTCGGCGAAGGTGCGAATAAAAACGGGGCCGTGCCCGGTTGGGCGCGGCCCCGCGTTGAGGTGGTGATGCGCCGTGCGCTGCTTACGAGGAGCGGCCGAAGCTGCCGAGCATGGCGGCGAGGTCGTTCGTGTTGATGAAGCCGTCGCCGTCGAGGTCGCCGTAGAACACGTCGAAGAACGAGGAGGGCTGGTACTCGGTGCCTTCCTGGAGAGTCACGGGGATGCGCTGGGGCAGGGCGCCGGGGGCGCGGACTTCCATGATGTAGTTGCCGTCGGGCGAGTCGAAGTCGACGCTCACGGTGTTGGTGCGCTGCGGGTCAACCGAGTAGGTGATCTTGGTGAAGTTGAGCGAGAGCGACTCCATGGGCAGGCTGTCGCCGCCGGTGCCGGCGACGGGGTAGAGGCTGATGGTGGCGCTCCCGGGGATGGCGACGGCCGGGTTCAGGACGATGGTGATGCTGCGGCTGAACAGGCGGAACGACAGGTCGTCCTCGATGTTGTCGCACGCGTCGAGGATGGGCTGGACGAAGACGCCCGCGGCGGAGCGCTGCATCGCGGGGCACACCTGGATGGGGCGCCGACCCGCCCAGCGGAAGTCCTCAGGCCCGAACTGGAGCGACTGCGTGTCGATCTCGGAGATCTGGAGGAAGTAGTGCTGCGGGTTGGTGGGGGTGCCGTCCTGCGTGAACGGGGTCGGCAGCTTGGCGGAGAGGTAGTAGATCGGACGGTTGGTGTTGGTTCCGGGGACGAACTCGCAGGACTTGCTGACGAGCTTCACCTGGTCGGGAACGACGCACGCGGTGTAGATCGGCTGCGGGAACGGTCGGCAGGTGTTGGCGGGGTCTTCGCGGTAGATCGCGATGTAGAACGGCCGCTGCGACTGGGCGGTGCCGCTCAGCCAGCCCCACCAGCCGATCCGGAGGATGGGGCCGGTCTTGGTGCAGAGCCAGTCGTCGAGGGCGACCGCGGGGGTGGGCTGGGGCTGGGTGCAGGCCGTCACCTTGCTGGTGAACGTGGCCCGCGGCGGCGTGTAGCGCTGGTCCCACTTGAAGGACGGGAACGGCAGCGGGACGGGGTTCGGCAGCACCTGCGCCGAAGCGGCGCTGACGCAGCCGACGGCGGCGACGAGCCCACACAACTTGGAAAGAATCGTCCTCATGGCTTTCTCCTTTTCTCACTGCGGCACGGTCGGACGGTGCGCGCCGGGCGTGCCGCGGCCCGGCGGTTGGGGTCCCCACAGCTTTAGGTTGGGACTTGCTTGGCCCTTGCGGGCCTCACGAACCCTGGTGCTTCGGGCGCGCCCCACGAGGGGCGCCGGAAGCCAGGGGAGCCGAAATGTGTTCCCAGCTCGCGATCGTGTTGGCGCCCGGCTTTCGCCCGGCGTGGTTGATCGCTGTGACACGGGGAATGTCCGATACGGTGCGCGGGGTGGGCAAGGAAAACTCCGAGAATTTCTTGAATCCGCTTGCGGGGGGCGAGAAATCGAGGGGGCTTGGGCCGCGCAGGGGACAACGGGAACGGGGCGGTTTGGGGGGTGTCCGTATGATGGGGATCGTGAGATCGCGGGGTGCCGACCCGAAGTCGGGGTTTCGTCGAAGTGTCGCGGAGAGAAATCGCGAAAGACGCACCGGTCGGAGACCGGTGCCACCAGAGCACGGGCAAACGAGGAGCAGCGATGGCGAGCCGCGAGTTTGAGTCCACCATCAAGACGGACCTGGCCGGGCGGCTGACCTACTCGGACTACCTGAAACTGGACCTGCTGCTCTCGGCCCAGGCGCCGCTGTCGAGGCCGGTGCACCACGACGAGATGCTGTTCATCGTGCAGCATCAGACGAGCGAACTGTGGATGAAACTCGTGATCCACGAGCTGCGCGCGGCCATCGCGTGCGTGCGGGCGGACCACCTGGAGCCGTGCTTCAAGATCCTGTCGCGGGTGAAGCAGATCCAGGCCCAGCTGTTCAACCAGTGGGCGGTCCTGGAGACGCTGACGCCCACCGAGTACGCCCAGTTCCGGGCGGTCCTGGGGCCGGCCAGCGGGTTCCAGAGCCACCAGTACCGGACGATCGAGTTCCTGCTGGGGAACAAGGACGCGAACGCGCTGCGGGTCTTCACGCACCAGAAGGAACTCCACGCGGCGCTGTCGGCGGACCTGCTCGCGCCGAGCCTGTACGACGAGTTCCTCCGCCACCTCTCGCGCCGGGGGATGGCGGTGCCGGCGTCGTGCGTGGAGCGGGACTGGTCGAAGCCGCATCAGGAAAGCGCGGCGCTGGTGGCGGTCTTCAAGGGCATCTACGAGCACCCGGAGGGACACTGGGACGCTTACGAGATGTGCGAGAAACTCGTGGACGTCGACCAGCAGTTCAGCCTCTGGCGCTTCCGGCACATGAAGACCGTGGAGCGCATCATCGGCTTCAAGACCGGGACCGGGGGATCATCGGGGGTGCCGTTCCTGAGGCGGGCGATCGAAGTCCGGCTGTTCCCGGAGTTGTGGGATGTGAGGACGGAGATCCGGGACCTGCCCGCGCCGGGGTGAGCGTTGGAAGGAGCAAGCGGGGAACACCGGCCCGAGGACGGGTCGGCGCCACGGGGATAGGCTTGGGCGTGATCGACGATGTCAATCTGAACCGCGCCGCCTGTCGGTGCTGAGAGCAGGAGCAGCCATGCGCAAGGGTGAACGGGTCGTTCTGTACGCGGTGTCCCTGGCGGCGTTGATGGCGTCCATCAGCGCCGGGTGCTCGGCG
>JAFLCM010000038.1 GCA_017303565.1 Planctomycetota bacterium | reverse complement strand
GGCACGATCGACCCCGCCCTCCGCGTCGCCGCCGACTTCGCCCGCGCCGATTTCGCCACCCCCGAGCGCCGCCAGTTGAAGGCCCAGGGGCTCGTCCCCTCGGTCATCACGCTCTTCCCCGACGCCTCGCCCGAAGAGACCGCCGACGTGCTGGCGCTGCTCCGCGGCGCTCCCGGCGCGACGGTGCACTCCAGCGAGACCATCGCCGGCGCCCTCTCGATCACCGCAACCATCCCCGCGGCTTCCTCCGCGGCGCTCGCCGCCCTCCCCGCCGTGCAGTTCGTCGAGAACGCCCCGGAGATCACCGAGCGCTCGATCGCCAGCCGCTGGGTCTGCCAGAGCAACAGCACCAACGTGTTCCCCCTCAACGCCGCCGGGCTGATCGGCCTCGGGCAGGTCATCGGCGTCGCCGATAGCCGGCCCGACCTCAACCACTGCGCCTTCTACGACACCAATCCCGTCGGCCCCACCCATCGGAAAGTCCTCGCGTACAACACCACCATTCTCACCCCGGCGGCCCACGGCACCCATGTCGCGGCCATCGCCCTCGGCGATTCCGGCGTCGACGACGAGAACCGCGGCGGGGCCTACGGCGCCAAGATGGTCTACAGCCCCACCCCCGCCTTCAACTACGAGAGCGCCACCGCCGTCTTCAACCTCCACCATTCCCAGGGCGCCCGAATCCACACCAACTCCTGGGGCAACGACGCCACCACCCAGTACGACTCGCTCAGCCGCGCCGTCGACGACTTCATGCACAAGAACGAGGACGATCTGATCGTCCACGCCGTCAGCAACGGCGCCGCCGTCACCAACCCCGAGAACGCCAAGAACTCCCTCGCCGTCGGCGCCACCCAGAACGCCCCGGCACAGGCCTCTTTCTGCTTCGGCGGCGTCGGCCCCACCGCCGACGGGCGTCGCAAGCCCGAGGTCTTCGCGCCCGGCTGCTCCGTCCAGTCCGCCGCGGTGGGCTCGCCCGTTGAGGAGTGCCGCGCCGTCGCCAACAGCGGCACCAGCATGGCCACCCCCGCGGTCTCCGCCGTCGCAACGTTGTTCCGCGAGTACTACCAGCGGGGCTTCTACCCCTCCGGCGTCGAGACCCCCGCCGACGCGCTCACGCCTTCGGGCGCCCTGCTCCGCGCGACCATCGTCAACTCCGCCCAGGACATGACCTCCTACGCCGGAACGATCCCCAACCTCAGCGAGGGCTTCGGGCGCATCGACGCCGACGAGGTCGCCTACTTCGGCTCCGGCTCGCGCCGCCTCCTCGTCCGCGACGTCCGCAACAGCGCCGGCCTCTCCACCGGCGGCGCCGTCGAACTCCCCGTCGTCGTTAACTCCGCGACTCAATCACTCCGCGTCACCATCGCCTGGACCGAGCCGCCCGCCCCCGCAGGCGCCGCCGCCCCCGTCATCAACAACCTCGACCTCGAGGTCGTCGCCCCCGACAACACCCTCTACCGCGGCAACGTCTTCGCCTCCGGATTCTCCGTCCCGGGCGGCATCGCCGACACCTTGAACAACCTCGAACAGGTCTGGGTCGCCGCGCCACCCCCGGGCGTGTGGACCTTCCGCGTCAAGGGAACCGCGGTCAACCAGGGCCTGCAGGGCTTCGCCCTTGCCGCCAACGCCGACCTTACTGTCCCGCCGCAGCCGCTCGCGATCTCCTTGATCACGCCGCCGCTGTCGCTCATGCCCGCCGACACCAACCAGCAGTTCACCGTCGCGATCAATCCCGGAGACGACACGCTCGCCTCCGTCCCCTCGCTCGCGTGGCGACGCTCGCCCCTCGACGCCTACTCCTTCAGCCCGTTGTGGAGCCTGGGCAACGGCCTCTACCGCGCCACCCTGCCACGCTTCGCCTGCACCGATGCCCCCCAGTTCTATGTGCAGGCGGCTGGCACTTCGACCGGCCTCGTCACCCTCCCCGCCAACGCGCCCGCCTCGACGCCGCTCACGGCAACCCTCGGCGTGCTCACCGACACCGAACTGCTCGCTGAGGGCTTCGACTCCGGCCTGCCCGCCACGTGGAGCACCACCGGCCTGTGGCACGCCACCGCGTCCTGCCCGCAGGCCTCGCCCTGTGAAGCGGCGCCGTTCGTCTACTTCGGCAACGACGCCACCTGCTGGTACGCCGTCGGCGCGATCCGCCAGCAGGGCGACCTCACGCTCCCCTCGCTCGCGCTCCCCAGCCTGCAGCCCGGCGAGTCCCTCTTCATCTCGTACTGCTCGTTCGTGCAGCGCGAGCAGTTCAACGGCTTCGATGTGCCCCGCCTGTTCGTCGGCGCGGGCGCCGCGGACTCGCCGCTCGCCAACAGCACCGCGTGGGAGACGCGCACTGTCGACATCTCCGCCTTCGCCGCACAGTCGCCGGTCATCCGCTTCAACTTCGACACCGTCGACGGCTTCTCCAACAACTTCCTCGGCTGGCAGGTCGACCGCGTCCGCGTCGTTCACCGCGCTCTCGGCTGCGCCACCCCCGCCCCCTGCGTCGCCGACCTCACGGGCGACCGCGCCGTCACCACCCCGGACCTCACCGCGTTCCTCGGGCAGTTCGGCCTCAACGTCGAAGCGTTCTCCCCAGGCGATTTCAATGGCGACGGCATCGTCGACACCGCCGACCTCGTCATCCTCCTCGCGAACTTCGGAATGGCGTGCCCCTGACTCACGCCACGCCCGGACCCGCGGCACCGGACCGACAAACCCGGATGGGCCGCCTTGAAATCCAAAAACAAAGCGGGCGTCCCGAATGGAACGCCCGTGAGGGAATCAGTTGAACTCGCTTCAGCGCCGACGCCTGGCCATCAGACCCACGCCCGTCAGCACCAGCACGCCCGCGCCGGGGGCCGGCACGCTGGACGAAGGCACGAACACCGGGCCATTCCCGTCCGACGGAGCCACGGTTGGAGGCACGATCACCGGCGGCGGCGGGAACGGGGCCGCGGGCACGGTGCCGCGCGAACCGCCACCCTCATCACCGTCGTCGACCAGTCCGGGGACCCACTTCGTATCAGGGTTCACAAAGCCCGGCTTGACCGGACGCACGTCGCTCCAGTCGATGACGGGGTTCGAGCCCTTGATGCTCAGGTCGGGGAAGTCGGTGTGCTCACCGCCGCCGAGCGCCGCGGGGCCGATCGCGCCGGCCAACGCGAGGAGGCCGAGGCGGATCGGGGAAAGTGCTGAGTTGGTGCGCATCTTCATCGCCCCTCCTCCACTTTCGCGGACACGACTTTGGCGGTTTCCAAAATCTGCCAGCCGACGGATCGGAACGAGGGGAACCGCCCCATTGTAGCCGTGATCAGGGACCGATCGCTCTCCTCGATCGTGAAATCGATGGCGAGCCCCGTCGAGTCGGTAAGTGTTTGGTGCAGGCCGTACTGGATCGTGAACACCCGCTCCCTGAGGGCCCAGTTGTTCGAGCGTTCGGAAATCGTCAGGGCGAGAGCGTTCAAGGAGCCCACCGCCTCCTGCATGTCACGTCCCTTGAGGTGCCGCAGGGCGATATCCGCCCCGAAGGTGCACCACCAGCCCCACGACTCCAGCCAGTCGCCCGTCAGCGCGGGGTCGCGCGGGTTGATCCGCTTCAGGCTCGACACGATCTCGCCCACCGCGTCGGAGGCATCCTCGATGCCGGACTCGACGGCGACCTCGATCAGCCCGCCGCGGCAGGTGTTGGCGATGCCGCCCAGGTTGGGCGTGTTCAACTTGCCGGCCAGTTCCTCGTGCAACGAGGCGCTGAGCGCCAGGTCCTCGCGGGCGGCGCGCAGGTGCTCACCCTTGAGTTCCGGCTCCAGCATCGCCAGCCGCCGATGGGTGTGGCCGCGAACGTAGTGGACGAACGCCGGACGCTTGCGATCGACGTCGCTCGTCGGCGGATTTTCCTTGTACCACTTCGCCAAGACCTCGCAGGTGCCCAGCGCGGGCGTCAGGTCCCACAGGCTGTACCACGCATTGGCCAAAACTGCCCGCAACTGCTGGCGCCGCACGGGATTGGTCGGCGTGTGCATCAGGCCGCGCCGGCAGGCGTCGACCTCCTGCACATACCGCCCCAGCGCGTCCCAGCCGCTGGCCTCGACCGAGCACGCCACGCAGCGATGATCCTCGGTCTGGGCGAACTGGTACATCGCCTTGGCGAGCGCCACCACTTGCTTCGAGTCGCCGCGCTGGTGCGCCTGACGCGACTGGATGTACAGCGCCTCGTAGGAAATCTCGGTCCCGGCCTGCGGCCCGGCCTCATCGCCCGCGCCCCACACCATCTCCAGCACGTCGCCGACGGGCCACTCGAGCACCGCCGCGAGCTTCACCAGGAAATCCGCCTTCGGATTCCCGGAATCGGGATAGATCTTGGTGGCGTCCCGGTCCAGAGCCCGCGCCAACTGCGCCTTGCTCCAGCCGCGCGAAGCGCGCGCCAAATCAACCAGGCTGTGCAGTCTTCGCTTTCGAAGTTCCATCGCGTCCATCGCGTGGGTGCCTCCGTCGTGGTGCCGGGCCGTCCCGGATGAAGTGGCCTCAGACAAAGCCCCAACTGAGCCTTGCCCATCCTGCCAGTCGCAAACCTTACACCATGCCAAAGGGAAACGGACCTGCCTTTTGGCCGGTTCCTGAAAATAGACGAGCGGCGCGGCCCAGAGGTTCCTTCGAACTTCGATGTACGGATTCTGATCGGATACCCGATTCCGAGCCTCACGCCTTCGCGGCCACTCCTTCGGTGCGGACCACCAACGAGCCGTCCTGCTCGTCAACCCGCACCGCGCCCCCGGTGGGGATGTCCCCGGCGAGCATGGCCCGCGCGATCCGGGTCTCCACTTCGCGCTGGAGGTACCGCTTCAAGGGACGGGCCCCGTAGACCGGGTCGTACGCCACCCTGGCGATGTGCTCCGCCGCCCTGGCGGTCAGTTCCAGCGTCACGTCGCGGTCCTTCAGGCGGGCCGCGATCTCCGCCGCCTGCAGACGGACGATCCTCTGGATCTCCTCGACCCGCAGCGGCTTGAACAGCACGATGTCGTCGACGCGGTTGAGGAACTCGGGGCGGAAGTGCGACCGCAGGTCGCGCATCACCGCCGAGCGCGCGTCGGTGGTGATCTGCCCGTTCCCGGTCACGCCGTCGAGCAGGTGCCCCGACCCGATGTTGCTCGTCATGATGACGACGGTGTTCTTGAAGCTCACCGTGCGTCCCTGCGAGTCCGTGAGGCGCCCGTCGTCGAGCAGCTGCAGCAGCGTGTTGAACACGTCCGGGTGCGCCTTTTCGATCTCGTCGAACAGCAGCACGCTGTAGGGCTTCCGCCGCACCGCCTCGGTCAACTGCCCGCCCTCGTCGTAGCCGATGTACCCCGGCGGCGCGCCGATCAGGCGCGACACCGAGTGCTTCTCCATGTACTCGCTCATGTCGAGGCGCACGATCGCTTCCTCGCTGTCGAACAGCGTCTGCGCCAGCGCCTTCGCCAGTTCCGTCTTCCCCACGCCCGTCGGGCCCAGGAAGATGAACGAGCCGATCGGGCGGCGCGGGTCCTTCACCCCCGCGCGGGCACGGATCACCGCGTCGGCGACCAGCTGCACCGCCTCGTCCTGCCCCACCACCCGCTCGTGCAGGATCTGGTCCAGCCGCAGCAACTTGTCGCGCTCGCCCTCGACCAGCCGCGTCACGGGGATCCCCGTCCAGCGGGCCACGATCTCGGCGATCTCCTCGTCGGTCACCTGCTCGCGCAGCAGCCGCGAGGCCCCGCGCACCTCGCGCGCCTCGGCCTGCTCCAGTTCCCTGAGCAGCGCCGGCAGCCTGCCGTGCTGCAGCTCCGCCGCCCTCGTCAGGTTGTAGTCGCGCTGCGCCTGCTCCACCTGGTGGCGAACCTCCTCGATCTGCTTCCGCAGGGAGCGCACGCCCTCGATGGCCTTCTTTTCGGCTTCCCACTGGGCCCGCATGGCGCCCGCCCGGGTCTTCAGGTCCGCCAGTTCGCGGCGCAGCGCCTCCAGCCGGTCGCGGCTGGCCTTGTCGCTCTCGTTCTTGAGCGCCGCCTCCTCGATCTCCAGCTGCATCACCCGGCGGGTCACCTCGTCCAGTTCCGCCGGCATCGAGTCGATCTCGGTTCGGATCATGGCGCACGCCTCGTCCACCAGGTCGATCGCCTTGTCGGGCAGGAAGCGGTCGGAGATGTAGCGGTTGCTCAGCGTCGCCGCCGACACCAGCGCCGCGTCCTGAATCTTCACGCCGTGGTGCACCTCGAACCGCTCGCGGAGGCCGCGCAGGATCGACACCGTGTCCTCGACGGTCGGCTGCTCGACCATGACGGTCTGGAAGCGCCGTTCGAGGGCCGCGTCCTTCTCGATGTGCTGGCGGTACTCGTCCAGCGTGGTCGCGCCGATGCAGCGCAGTTCCCCGCGGGCCAGCATGGGCTTGAGCATGTTGCCGGCGTCCATCGACCCCTCGGCCTTGCCCGCGCCCACGATGGTGTGGAGCTCGTCGATGAACAGGATCACCCTCCCGTCGGACTGCTTCACCTCGTTCAGGACCGCCTTGAGCCTCTCCTCGAACTCGCCGCGGAACTTCGCGCCCGCGACCAGCGCGCCCATGTCGAGCGCGAACACTGTCTTGTTCTTCAGCCCCTCGGGCACGTCGCCGCGGTGGATCCGCTGCGCCAGCCCCTCGACGATCGCGGTCTTGCCCACCCCCGGCTCGCCGATCAACACCGGGTTGTTCTTGGTCTTGCGGCTCAGGATGCGGATCGCGCGCCGGATCTCCGCGTCCCGCCCGATCACCGGGTCGAGTTTGCCCGTGGCGGCGTCCTTCACGAGGTCGCGCCCGTACTTGGTCAGCGCCTCGTACGTCGCCTCCGGGTTCGCCGACTGCACGCGCTGGTTTCCCCGCACCGCCGTCAGCGTCGACAGCAGCCGGTCGCGCGTCACGCCGAACTGCTTGAGAAGCCGCCCGGCCTCGGACTTCTCGCCCTCGTCCACGATGCCCAGCAAGAGGTGCTCGACCGACACGTACTCGTCTTTGAGGCGCTTGGCCGCCTCCTCGGCGCGGACGATCACCTGGTTGAACCGCTGGGTCACGAAGACCTTGCCCGGCTCAGCGCCCGGGCCACGAACGCTGGGGCGACGCGACAGCACGCCCTCCAGTTCCGCGACCACCGCGTCCGTGTCCACGTCCATGCGATCGAATAGGCGCGGCACGAGCCCGTCGCTCTGGGAGACCAGCGCGAGCAGCAGGTGCTCCACGTCGACCTCCTGGTGCCCGAAGCGCACCGCGGCGGTCTGGGCCTGCTGCACGCTCTCCTGCGATTTCTGCGTCAGTCGGTTGAAGTCCATGCGGGGGTTCGTTGCAAACGCGGTGCCGATTCGTTGATCGTTCGCGTGCCCGCGCCGGACCCCACGAACCTCGGTTCCCGCCCGCCCGCGAATCCGGACGTGTCAGCGCGGCCTGTGGCAGTCGGGGCGCTGTCAGATTGGCAGCCGCGACTCGCAGGGACCCCCTTCCGTGTGGCGACAGACAGGCTGGTTCTCGAACCCGCGGTTGGCATCGGGCTTGCATCTTCTTCCTCAGCCGGACAACCGTGCCCGGCGAGAAAGGCCAACCCGCTCCCGGGGCCGCTGAGCAAATCGCTCCCGGGAGCCATTCAGAAGGAGGATCGCCATGCTCGCCCGTTGCATCCCCGCCGCCCTGCCCATGACCGACCTGTCTCACGAGGTCGACCGCGTGTTCAACGAGGTCTTCCGCGGCATGGAGCGGGAGTTCCCCATGGTCGCCGAGTCCAAGCCCTTCCCGGCCCTCAACGTCTGGCACGACGAGAAGGCGTTCTACGTCGAGGCGGAACTCCCCGGCTTCACCATGGAGAACATCGAGATCAGCCTCGTCGGCCCGGAACTCACCCTCACCGCCGCACGCCGGATCGACTCGGGCGAGGAGGGCGCGACCTTCCTCCGCCGCGAGCGCGTCTCCGGCTCGTTCAGCCGCACCATCCGCCTGCCTGTGATCGTCGACCCCGAGAAGGTGACCGCGAAGCTCACCAACGGCGTGCTGACCGTCTCGCTGCCCAAGGCCCCGGAGGCCCTGCCCCGCAAGATCGCCGTCACCACCGCGTGACCCGCGCCGATCGATGGAATCGCTGAGTCAGCAACACGCACCAACACGGGCCGGCCCGGCCATACGCCGCACGCCACGCCCGCAATCAGGAGAGCACCCATGAATACCCCCACCACCATCACTCCCCGCGACGGCACCCGCGAGGCCACGCGCGAACCCGCCCGAAACCCTGAGGCCTGCCGCGTCGAGCGCAGCCTCTACCGCCCCGCCGCGGACATCATCGAGACCGCGCGCGAGTTCACCGTCCGCCTCGACATGCCCGGCCTGGTCAGCGAAGAGATCGACATCAGCGTCACCGGGAACGAACTGACCATCACCGGGCGGGTCGCACCCCGCGTCCCCGCCACCAAGGAGGCACGCCCGCTCGTCCGCGAGTACGGCGTGGGCGACTTCGTCCGCACCTTCCGCGTCGGCGAGGGGATCAACACCGCGGACATCACCGCCGAGTACACCTACGGCGTGCTGACGCTGACGCTCCCCAAGACCGAGGACCGGCGCCCTCGCAAGATCAACGTCCGGGTCAACTAACGCCGGGTCAACTGACAACAGGTCAACCGCCACGCCCGCGAGGGTGTGGATGAAAACCCAGCGGCCCGCCGGTTCGTCACACACCGGCAGGCCGCTGCCTTTTCCCCCACCTCAACACGGAGAAGCCACAGGTTCGCTTCGACGCCTCCTGAAGTCAGAATGTTTGTGCAAACGCTCCTGAAAACACTTGCCCCCTCATGGTTCACGGGGTACTTTTTCCTGAACACGTCCAATCGTCGCCGTTACTTTGAGGAGAAGAACCGTCATGCAACGCACCGTTTTGACCGCGCTCGCGGTCGCCGCCGCCGCGTCGTCGGCGAGCGCCACGCAGTTCTGGAACCTGGGCCAGAGCCGTCTTTCAACCAGCATCAGCAACGCCGGGGTTGTGGTGGGAGACAACACCTCAACCCTCGAGTACTTCATGTGGACCGCTGCCGACGGAGATCGCAGCATCGGCGGTCGCGTCGCGGGTGACGGCATCGGCGGGCAGTCCACCATCTCCCACGACGGCCAGGTCGTCGCGGGCACCGTCTTCAACAGCGCCAGCGGCACCCACGAAATGGGCCGCTACAACGTCGCCGCCAACACCTGGACGCCATTAGGAGGCATCGGTGCCGTGTCCGACGCCGAAACCAGTTCCGGATGGGGCATCTCGGGCGACGGCTCCACCATCGTCGGCCTCGGTTGGGTGACGCCCGGCTCGGCTCACGGCGTGCGCTGGCGCTCCGGCACCGGCATGGCCGACCTGGGCTCCACCAACCCGGGCAGCAGCAGCCGCGCCAACACAACCAACTTCGACGGCTCCGTCATCGCCGGCTGGCAGGACAACGACAACGGACGCCAAGGCGCGGTCTGGGTCAACGGAGTGCAGGAACTCATCTTCGACAACAACGCCTTTGCCGCCAGTGAGGCCATGTCCGTCAGCAACGACGGTCAGTGGGTCTCGGGCATCCAGTTCGGCGGCTTCTTCGCCCCGTCCGAACTCTGGCGCTACAACGTCACCACCGACACCTACGAAGGCCTCGGCAACCTCGCAGACGGCGCCGAGGGAACCACCGCCGGTGCCGCCATGAACGCCGACGGCACCCTCATCGCCGGCGGCACCTGGGGCTTCGGCCCTGCGTTTTTCGGCACCGCCATCATCTGGGAGCAGGGCGTCGGCGTCCTGCGCTTCTCCGACTACCTCGACGCCCGAAACGTCCCCTACGAGGCCGGCTACCGCTTCGCCCTTGTCACCGACATGTCGTCCGACGGCACCTGGTTCACCGGCTGGGGCCTCACCGCAAACTTCGAACTCACCAGCTTCGTGGTCAACGTGCCCACCCCGGGCTCGGCCGGGCTGTTCGCCTGCCTCGGTCTGGCCGCGTCCCGCCGCCGGCGCTGAGCCGCCCCCGAAGGACCGCGGCAAGACCTCGAACGACTGGCAACGGATCGCCTCGGAACGGGCCAGGAACGCCCGATTCCGCTGCGATCCGTTGACGGTCGTTTTCCTTTCACGAGGACCGATCGGCCCACGGCGCCGCGGCGGGGGCACCCCGATGCGTGCGGGCAGAAGAGTTGCTACCATTGAGACTTAGTCTCAAACAACTCTTCTTGCGGAGCCGCCATGTCCTGCCCATTCAACCACGCCGCCGGAATGCCCACCATCATGGAGGTCCTCAAGACCTCCACCGCTTCGCTGCACGACGCCGCCGAGGGCCACCAGTTCCAGCGCTCGCTCGTGAAGGGCGACCTGACGCGCGAGCAGTTCGCCTCATACCTGGCGCAGCTGCTTCTCGTCCACCGCGCCCTCGAGGCCGAACTCCGCCGACAAGCCCCCACCACCCCCGCCATCGCCCGCGTGATCAAGCCGTATCAGTTCCAGGAGCCCTATCTGCTGGAGGACCTCGCGTTCTACGGCGTCGATCCGTCGCGCGCCGAACCGCTTCCCGCCACCAGCGCTATCGTCGAAGAGGTCCGGCGCGCCTCGGGAGCCGATCCCCTCTCGCTCTTGGGCTACCACTACGTTCTCGAAGGCTCGAACAACGGCAACGTCTTCATCGCCCGCGCCCTCGCCAAGTCGTTCGGGCTGACCGGGAATGAGGGCCTCCGCTACCTGAATCCCTACGGCGACCAGCAGCGCCCCTACTGGGCCGCGTTCAAGGACGACATGAACGCCTGCGGGTTCTCCCCAGTGCAGATGAAGACCCTCGCCACCGCGGCGATGTCCATGTTCAAAGCGATCGGCGCGATCAGTTCCGAGATGGCCCCGGCCGCGGTCGCCTGAGCCCCGATTGAAACGCGCGAAACCTGGGGACATCTCACCCCTACAAGTCCGACACCCGCGGCCCCTCCGTCGAGCGGTCGCGCCCCAGTCCACAGGAGCACCGACCATGACGAGCCGACTGATGCCCGGGGCGTTCGCCCTGGCCGGGCTGATCGCCCTGTCCCCGGCGATCGCCGACACCACCCCCGCCCCCTCGGGCGCCGCCGCCGCCAAGCCCGCAGGGAACCTCATCCCGCGCGCGGTGCTGTTCGGCAACCCCGAGCGC
>JAFLCM010000379.1:1093-3366 GCA_017303565.1 Planctomycetota bacterium | reverse complement strand
CTTGCGCTTGGCGGGGGCCTTCACCGCGTCCACGTCCACCTTGGCGGCGTGCTCGACGGTGGTCTTGTGCTCGCCCGTGCTGAACCACTCGCGGATCGTCGCCTCGAGGCCGACGCTGACGACCGACATGTGGTCCTTGATGTCGGGAACCTCTTCGGCGCGGCACTTCTCGACGATCGACTTGGACTCGACTCCGAGTTCCTTCGCGATCTCGTAGATCTTCCGCTTTTTCACAGCCACTTTCGCCAATTTCGTCTCCGCGTGTGTGAGTGCCGTTCCCGAGGCTCTGATTCCGAAACATGAACCGGTGATGAGTCGTCGTCAGCGGGCGTATCAGCCCTGGGACGCGTTCGAAGGAGTCTCCAACGGGGCCCCGAGGCCCAGGATGTCGTCGGCGCGGGCCTCGTCGGCGGTGGAGGTCTGCACCGCGTTCTCGCCCAGGCCGCCCTCGAGCAGACGCCGCGCCGCCGCCTCGTCCTCCAGACGCTTGCGCTCGGCCTCTTCCTTGTCCTTGGCCTGCTGGGCCGCGACTTCCTTCGCGCGCCCACCGGCCAGGTCCACGATGCGGGCGGCGACCTCCGGCTCGATGCCCAGTTCCTCCGCCAGCACGTCGGCCCCCACGTCCTCGACGTCGAAGACGCTGATCATGCCCAGCGCCGCCAGACGGTCGAGCATCTCCTCGGTGACGCCCTCGACCTGCTTGAGCGTCTCGGCCATGATCTCGAGGCCCTTGTTGAACTCCGGCGGCGTCAGGATGTCGATGTCCCAGCCCGTCAGGCGGGCCGCCAGGCGGACGTTCTGCCCGCGCTTGCCGATCGCCAGCGACAACTGGTCGTCGTTGACCACCACCGTCCCGCGACCCAGCTCGAAGCACAGCGAGATCTCGGCAACCTCGGCGGGCTTGAGGGCGTTGGCGATCAGGATCTGCGACGATTCGTTCCAGCGGACGATGTCGATCTTCTCGCCGTTGAGTTCGTCGACGATGTTCTTGATGCGGCTGCCGCGCACGCCGACGCACGCGCCGACGGCGTCGACCTTGTTGTCCACGCTGCTCACCGCCAGTTTCGTGCGGTAGCCGGCCTCGCGGGCCATCGCCTTGATCTCGATGACGCGCTCGGCGACCTCGGGCACCTCCACCTCGAACAGCCGCTTGATGAAGTCCGGGTGGCTGCGGGACAGCACGATCTTCACCTGCGAGCCCGTGTCGCGCACGTCGAGGATCAGGCAGCGGACGCGGTCGCCCGCCTGGAACTGCTCGCCCGGGATCTGCTCGGACCGGGGCATGAACGCCTCGGCGCGGTCGACGGTGACGACCAGCGCCCCGCCCTCGTACCGCTGCGCCACGCCGGTCACGATGTCGCCGACCTTCTTGCTGAACGCCTCGTACACGCTGTTCCGCTCGTCCTCGCGGAACTTCTGGATCATCACCTGCTTGAAGGTCTGGGCGGCGATGCGACCGAACGACTGCGGCTCGATGGTCATCGGCTCGCCGTGCCGCGTCAGGGTCATCGACCCGCTCACCCGGTCGACCTTGCAGACGAACTCCTCGGTGTCGATCGAGTTGTAGTACTTCCGCGCCGCCGACACCATCGCCTGCTCCAGGTCGGAGATCAGCAGATCGCGGTCGACGTTTCGGTCGCGGGCGATCGAATCAAGGATGCGGAGCATTTCGGCGGGGTTCATGGCACGGGCCTTTCTGGAGTCTCGGGATGGCGGGTTGTTGAGTTGTGCGAAACGAAAGCCACTCTTGATGTCGAGACACGACGCCTCCCCGGCCCAGGGCGCCGGGGTGCGATGACGACCTCGCCTTGCCGCCGGTAGCGGGGGAGAGGGAGGACCACGTGCCTTGAGCGAGACCGGGCGTCCGCCGGTCGCTCAGGCCCGCGACAAGTTGTCGAAGGTGCCGGAGGCGACCGATCAGTCGGCCGACGCGCTGAGGCGGCGTGCCACTTCCAGTTCCCGCCGAGCCTGCGCCCAGCAAGAGGAGACTGGGGTGGAGTTACCGTCCATTGTGGAAAGCCACACGCATCGCTGGTTGTCCTTTCGCGGGCCCCGCGAACGCGGGAGCCGCTTCCGATCGATCCGAACGGAGAAGTATAACCGCCAGCGGGCGGTCCGGTCAATGTTCGCCCCGCTGACAACCCTGAGACACCCGGACACCAACCGACTGTCCGCTCCCGATTGACGCCCCCCCGCATCGCCCGGACACTCTAAACCGCTTGCAGACCCCCGCCCACCAACTCGCCGGACGCGACGGCGAAACCCTCGTCGTC
>JAFLCM010000379.1:0-1083 GCA_017303565.1 Planctomycetota bacterium | reverse complement strand
CCTGCCCCCCCGAACTCATCCATGACTCGGGGGAACAGGTCCGACGCGTCGTGGCCCGGCACCTCCCCAACCGCGACGATGCCCGCTGCGTCCTCGATATGTCCCGCGTCGGCCTCATCAGCTCCATCGGCATCACCGCCCTGCTGATGATCCACGAACTCTGCGCCGACCGGAACGTCCCGCTCGTCCTCGCGGCCCTGCCCGAACGCCAGCGCCAGTTCCTGCGGATGCTGAAACTCGAGGACAAGTTCGTCTTCGCCCCCAGCATCGACGCCGCCTGAACCCGTCCGACGACCTCGATCGGCTCAACCCCGGGCCAGCAGCATCAGGTACTCCACGTTGCCCGCGCCCTTCGACTTTCCGCCGCCGATCAGCGGCGAGAGCGTCGCGCCCAGCACCGACACCCCCAGGCCCGGCATCGCGCCAATCACCCTCTCCATCACTTCCGCCGCCTCGCTCTCGGAGAGCACGCCTTCCTTCGGCCTCCCGCCGGTGCTGCTCGACTCGTAGTGAGGCTTCACCAGCGTCACGATCCGCGCCGCGGCGCTCGCCGACAGCCACCGCAGCGCCGCCGGCACCGCGAGTCGCTGCGGCGTCCACGCCATGTCGATCGCCACCAGCCCGATCTCCACCCCCTCGGGCCTCGGAGCGTGCATCGCGTTGGTGCGCTCCATCACCACCACGCGCGGGTCCTTGCGCAGCGTCCAGTCGAGGATGCCGTAGCCCGTGTCGAGCGCGAACACCCTCGCTGCCCCGCGCTGGAGCAGGCAGTCGGTGAACCCGCCGACGTTGCAGCCGAAATCCGCGCACACCATCCCGCCCGGATCGACGCCGAACGCTTCCAGCGCGTGCGCCAACTTCTGCCCCGCGCGTGAGACGAACGGCCCCTTCATCGCGCCGCGGCCGGTGACAGCCGCTTGCCCCGGTACGCCCACACGCCGCCCGCCATCGTGCCCGCGACCCCCGCGTCGAGCGATCGCCCCAGCCACGGGCAGTTGCGGCTCTTCGAGCCCAGCCTGGACTCGTCCAGCACACCTATTGAGGTTGATGTGCTGGGTTTTTGAGGATACAGGAGAATTACCG
>JAFLCM010000378.1 GCA_017303565.1 Planctomycetota bacterium | reverse complement strand
CAGCGCCGAAAAGCGCCTCAAATCTGTGGCGGGCACCACGGACGGCTTCGCCCTGGCGGAGGTCGATTTCGAGCTCCGAGGCCCCGGAAACATCTTCAGTTCACGCCAGTCCGGGCTTCCGCCTTTCAGAGTCGCCGAACTGCCGCGCGACACAGAACTGTTGCTCCTGGCCCGCCGGGACGCTCAAAGTTGGGTGGCGCGGTCCCCGGACCTCGCTGACCCGGGCGAAACGCTGCTGCGATCGCGCCTCATGAAAACCTACGGCAAGAGCCTCGGTCTGGGCGATGTCGCGTAACCTCGCCGCCGCACGAACGCCCCAACCGGGAACGCCGCATGACCCCCGACCAAGAGAACGCCCAGGACCCCAGCCCGCTCCACGACCGCATGCGTCAGATCGCGGGCCAGCGGTCGTACCGCGTGCTGGCCGACCTGACGGGTCACCACGTCGAAACCGTGCGCCGCTACATGCTGGGGCAGGGGCCGAGCATCGAGTTTGTTTCCGCGCTGTGCAAGGCGTTCGACGTGAGCGCGGACTGGATGCTGACCGGGCGCGGGGCGATGCACGCCAAGGAAGCCCGAAACCACACCCTGCGCACCAGTTCGCCGGGAGAACTGCTCGCCGCGGTCGCCGGGGCCCTCGAACGCCTGACCGACCGCGTCGATAGAATCGAGAAGTACGTCCAGACGCTCGAAACCCGCCTCCGCGCCCACGAGGCGACAGGCGAACCCGCTTCCGGCGCTCAGACCCCCGGCGCTCATGCCCAGCAAGTCTCCGAACAGCCTCCGGCCGCCCAGCCCCACGGCGGCCAACCCCACGCCCCCCAGCCCAAGGCAAGCGCCGTTGTCCGGGCCCTGTGGATCGCCGGGGCTGTTCCCGAACGATCACGCCCGGACGCTGGTTGAGGTCTTGCGGATGTGCGGGCCAGACGGGGCGGACGTGGTCCGGCGCTGGGTGGCGGCGCTGCTGCTGGTGCCCGAAGCCGAGCGTGAGGGCGTCGTCGCGGCGATCGAGCAGCGTGTGACCGAGGCGTACGTGACCGGGGCTTCCTCGACCGATTCCGGCGATCCCCGCCTGCACCTGGTGAATCCCCCCACGCAGCACGAGGGATATGTCGAGCACGTCGAGCGCTCGTTCGTACCCGCGCCCGCTGAATCGAAGAAGCGCCGCCCCGCGCGGGAGAGGCCGGCGTGACCTTCAACGAACTCGCATCCCAGCGCCTCGAAGAAATCGCCCGGATGCTCGACCTCCTAGGCGAGGACACGTTCAAGGTGAACGCCCACGCCCGCGCCGCCCGCGCGATCGCCGATCACGCGGCCGACCTGAAGGGCGCGGGCGATGACCCGTCCGTTCTCGAAGGCATCGAGGGCGTTGGGGCGAAGACCGCCGCCAAGATCGCCGAACTGGCGCGCACCGGGACCATCAAGGAACACGCGGACCTGGCCGCCCGTGTGCCCGCTGGGCTCTTTGACGTGCTCCGCGTACCGGGTCTGGGGCCGAAGACCGTCCGCGCCATGTGGCAGACCCTCGGCGTCACCGGCCTCGACGACCTGCAACGCACCATCGACGACGATTCCATCCTCTCACTGCCGCGCATGGGGGCGAAGACCGTCGAGAACATCAAGGCGGGCATCGCCACCGTCCGCTCGGGCGCGGGGCGCGTGAACATCGGCGTCGCCACGCCGATCGCCGAGGCCTTGGTCGCACGCATCTCAGGCGTTCCGGGCGTGGAGCGCGCCGCCTTCGCGGGATCCTTGCGGCGCGGGCGCGAGACCGTCGGCGATATCGACATCCTCGGCGTTGCCGAAGGCCCCACCGCCGAGGCCGCACGCGAGGCGTTCTGCACCACCCCCGGCGTCAAGCGCGTGCTGGCTCGCGGCGAGTCCCGCTGCTCCGTGGAACTCGAGGCCGGGTCGTCGATCGTCCAGGCCGACCTGAAACTCGTCCCCGCCCGGTCCTGGGGCGCGGCGCTGATGTACTTCACCGGCTCCAAGGAGTTCAACGTCCGCGTTCGCGAGCGTGCCCTCAAACGCGGCGTCACGCTCAACGAGTACGGCCTGTTCCCCCTCGACAACGACCCCACCCCCCACCACCAGCGCCCCGGCGGCCTCGAAACCGCCGTCGCCGGCGACACCGAGGCGTCGATCTTCAAGGCGCTCGAACTGCCGGAGCTTGCCCCGGAACTCCGCGAGTCCGCCGCCGACTTCGACCACGCCCCGCCCGAACTCGTCACACTCCAGGACATCCGCGCCGAACTCCACGCCCACACCACCGCGTCCGACGGCGTGATGTCCATCGTCCAACTGGCAACCCTCGCGAAGTCCAAGGGTTTCCACACCGTCGCGGTCACCGACCACTCGAAGTCCAGCGCCCTCGCCGGCGGCCTCAGCCCCGAACGCCTCCGCGAGCACATCCGCAACGTCCGCAGCGCCGGGAACGAGATCGACGGCATCCGGATCCTCGCGGGCAGCGAAGTGGACATCCTCGCCGACGGCAGGCTCGACTACGACGACGACCTGCTGGCGGAACTTGACGTGGTGGTGGCGTCCCCGCACGCGGCGCTCACGCAGGACCCGGCCAAGGCGACCGCGCGGCTGCTCGCCGCCGTCACGCACCCGCTGGTTCACATCCTCGGGCACCCGACGGGCCGCCTGATCGGGCACCGGGCCGGGCTGGAACCGAACATGGACGAGATCGCCGCCGCCGCCGCCGAGCACCAGACGGCCCTCGAGATCAACGCCAACTGGCTCCGCCTCGACCTCCGCGACACCCACGTGCGGCTGGCCCTGAGCAAGGGCGCCCTGATCGCCATCAACTGCGACACCCACCACCCCAAGGACGCCGAGAACCTCCGCTACGGCGTGGCCACCTCGAGACGCGGCGGGTTATCGAAGGAGCGGTGCGTGAATGCTTGGACCAGGGAGCGGTTAGGGGAGTGGTTGAAGAGGTGATCGGGGAGGGCTGCAGCGGACTGGCAATCGATAGAACTCCGAGCGTGAGCGATGGGCCTGTATTGCCGCAACCAGCGGGTCATCACCACGTCCGGCGTATCGCGTGGGCCGCCGACCCCAGGACCGGTCGCCGCCCGGTGCGCGGGGGCGGTGTGCGGAACTCAAACGGGGGTGCGGGGCGGAGCCCCTGCAACTGCGTTCAGACTTCGCCGCCGATCACGGGTACGCCGAGAGACCGCAGGTACTCAATGGTCGAGTCGTAGAACTCGGGGAGCCTCGTGGCGTCGGCTGGTTCGCCGTTGGGTACGACGAGCACCCACCGGCGACACTGACCTGCCCCCATTTCCTGTACCAGCTGCTATGAGAGTCGGGGTTCAAGGGTAGGGATCGACGCTGGCCGGGCCGGAGGGAGGGGCGCAG
>JAFLCM010000377.1 GCA_017303565.1 Planctomycetota bacterium | reverse complement strand
TTCCGCACGGCGGACAGGGACGTCCGCGTCGGCGCCCGAGGGACCGGTGCTGTCTGAGGTCATCGCCAGGCTCCCGGGCCGGTAGGGCCGGATGTGGGGATCGCGAACTGGGGGGATCGAAGCGCGGGTTTGCGGCGACGCGGTTCACACCTCGTCGTCGTCGTCATCGTCGTCGTCGTCGAAGGCGTCATCGTCCTCGTCGTCGTAGTCGAACTCTTCCTCGTCTTCGAGGGACTCCTCGGAGTCGAAGGAGTCCTCGTCCTCCTCGTCGTCCCACATGAAGTCCTCGTCGTCGTCGTCCATGTCGTCCTCCATGACGACCACGGTCGAGGGACGCTCGGGGCGCAGGGCGGGCTCGGGCCAGAGCGGGCCGGGCGTCGCGGCGAGCAGCGGGGATTCTTCCAGCAGGGCGTTCATCGTCTACCTCTCATCGGGACGCGGTGGGCGCGGCCCGCAAACGTGTGCGTGATTCTCCCGGTCTTGCGCCGTCTTTCGCGCTCTCGGCGCCCGCGCTCGACCCTTCCCAACCGCCCCATTCGACAAACCGTCGATCCGGTTGCAGGGCGTCGAAGGGGCTTCGACGCGCCGCGTTTCTGACCGGTCCGCGGGGGCGGCGGACGGATCGGATATCGGCGTCCCGCGGCTTCACATTCGCGCCCGCGTCCAACGCCCTGTGGGGAACCCCCGAACGCGGAGGAACCCCCTGCGCGCGGTACACTACAAAGGGCGGGGCGTCTGTCAACCGGGCACCCGCCCGGTTTTCCACCGCCCGAGGGCGGAGAGGCTCGGGCCAGAGATCGGATTTCGGCGCGGCCCGCTCGCCCGCCCTTCAGAAAACCGCTACAACACCCCTTCCCGGCGGTCCCCGCGGTGATTCGAGGGGGCCGTGAGCAGCCGCCGCGAGTGGCCCGAGGATTGCAGGAACGCCCGCCGGATTCATGGCCAACACCCCCGTCTTCAACCCGCCGCCCACCGAACCCGCCCGACTGGAACCGGTCGCCGGGCTGCTGGCGTGCCTGTTCCCGGGCCTGGGGTACATCTACCTCAGCCAGTTCCGGCGCGCCTTCTGGGTCGCGGGCGGCGTGCTGGGGCTGTACATGGGCGGGCTGCTCGTCGGGGGCATCTCGGTGGTGGACCGTCTGAACGACCGCTGGTGGTTCTACCTCCAGTGCGGCGTCGGGCCGACGACCTTCGTCGTGAACCATCTGAACGCGGGGTACCAGCGTCTGACGCCCAGCGGGCCGAACCCGACGGTCACGGCGTACCGGCGTTCCCTCGGACGGGTGTACGAGGTGGGCGCGCTCTCCGCCGGCGTCGCGGGCATGATGAACCTCATCGCGATCGTGGACTGCTTCGTGCACACCCCCCCGCCGCGGCGTTCGCGGCGGAAGGACCCGGTCCCGACGCTCTGACGGCGGCGGGCTGCCCCACCGCTCACTCACTCTCCTTTTCTCACGCTCCAGATTGATCACGCTCGCGTACACGCCGTTCCTCGAACCGCTGCCGTTGCACGACTGGTGGTGGTTCACGCTGATCCCGATGGCGTGGTTCATTTCGATGGCGTACAAGGGCGTGCGGCTGCGCGAGCCCTCGCCGAGGTTGTATTGGCGGTCGGTGGTGGTCATGACGGTGCAGATCGTGCTGGGGCTGGTGGCGCTGGCGGTGGGCCTGTACGCGTTCACCGAGTTTTTGGTGCCGTGGTTCCAGTCGTAGGCGTGACGCGGGGGCGGATCCCGGGGGCGAGGTAGTTCGAGACGGTGGTGGCGTCGCGGGCGTCGAGCGCGAGGACCATGTAGCGGAGCGCATCGGCGGCGTGGTCGGCGCCGTCTTTCAACGGCTCGCTCGCGCCCCCGAGGTGGCTCTCTGGCGGGTAGCGGTAGCGTGTCAGGCTCTCGATGAGATTGACGCAGCGGGGATGGATGCGGATGGTGGGCGGGCCGCTGGCGGGAGCGAGGCGGGCGCTGACGAGGCGCAGGCCCGATTCCACGCCGGAGCGGCGCGACCGGACGACCAGCCCGGCCTCGCGGAGGATGGACGCGTGGCTGACGCCGGATTGCCCCTCGCGCTGGTGCCCGGCGGGGTCGATGCCGACCCACGAGGGGCGCGGCCAGGGTCGGGCGAGGATCTCGCGGACGTGATCGTCGAGGATGGTGTGGGTCCGGGCGTGCTCGTCGGCGACGTGCAGCACGCCGGCGTGGAGGAACGCCCAGAGGAACACGGTCGGGGCGCGGAAGCCGAAGTCCATGCCCGCGATCCACATCGCGTCCTCGGGCGGGTCGAACGCGCCGACGTGGAGGCTGGTATCGAACTCGGGGTAGACCGCGTCGCGCCGGGTGGGTCGCTCGCAGAGCATCTCGGCGCGCCAGTCGGCGGCGGAGACGCGGGATTTCATGGCGATGGCGTCGTCGATGGTGATGTGCCCGAGGGCGCGCTTGGCCCGGCCGGCGCACTCGGGCTGGATCGGGCAGGCGTTGCAGTCGCGCTCGGGCGGGCAGCGTTCGAGCACGTCGGTGACGCCCCACTTGAACAGTCTTCGCGCGCCGGGCGCGGCGTTGCACATGGCGATGATCTCGCTCATCAGGCCGAAAGGCTCGTGGCAGGTGGAGAGGGCCTCGACGCTGGCGTGGACGCGGCGACCGTCGATGACGGCGGAGCGGACGCACATCTGCGCGGCGGCCCAGACGCCGGGGTCGAAGAGTTCGGCCTCGTCGCAGCGGAGTTTCTGGGGGCGGGCCCCGCGGACGCTGGTGGGCGACTGGGCGAGGACTTCGCAGACGGAGCCGTTGAGGAGGCGGAGTCGGCGATCGGTGACGCGCCCGTCGACGAGCGGGCGGAGGAGGTCGGACTCGAAAAAGCGGCGCAGGTGCGCGTGCAGGCGCGACCCCTGCTCGACCGAGCCGGCGAGGACCTTCACCTCGATGCCGGGCTTAAAGATGAGGTCGAGGGTGGTGGCGAGGGCGGCGTAGAAGGTCTTGCCCCCGCCGCGGCACGCCCAGACGACGGCATCGGGCTTGTGCGTGACGGGCTCGTGGAAGGCGTGCCAGAGGTAGGCGAGCGGGCCACCGTTCGGGCGAGACGGGACCTCGACGCCGAGCGCGCAGGCGAGCCAGGAGCGGAGTTGCCCGGGGGTTCGAGGCTCGACGCGCACCAGGGCGCGACGGGCGCTGAGTGAGAGTTTCATGGCGTGTGGGTTCGGCGGGAGACGCGGGACCCCTGGCTCACGCTCGGGGCTCGTGTGGGAGCGAGGAGGGACGAGCGTGGAGCGTGAGCGACGGGTGGGGTCTTGGGCGTGAACGCGTGAAACGGGTTGTTGGGGAGCCCCTCGCTGACGAGAGCCCCTCGCTGACGCTCTGGGTTCTATCAGTCGGC
>JAFLCM010000376.1 GCA_017303565.1 Planctomycetota bacterium | reverse complement strand
GCGGGAGTTGAAAGACGCCGGCGCGGAAGTGATCGTGAACCCGTCGGCCAGCCCGTCGTCCTAGGCAAGGGGTGGTTGCAGCGGCAGATTCTCCAGCGGCACGCGCGATCGCTTGGGGTCGCGGTGGCGGCGGTGAACCAGGTGGGCGGGAACGACGACCTGATCTTCGACGGGCACGCGGCGGTGTACATGCCCGGCGCGGACGGCGAGCCGGCCTTGGTCGCGGCGGGCCCGGGGTTCGTTGAGGGCGTGGTGTACGCGGACATTCCCGGGCCGGTGGTCGCGGTGACCGATCCGCTCGTCGAGGCGGCGCCGGAGCGGCTGTTGTTTGACGCACTGGTTCTGGGAACGCGGGATTACTGCCGAAAGACGGGGTTCACGAGCGTGGTGCTGGGGCTGTCGGGGGGGATCGATTCGGCGCTGGTGGCGACGTTGGCGGTGGCGGCGCTGGGGGCGGAGAAGGTGACGGGCGTCCTCATGCCGTCGCGGTATTCGTCGGCGGGCTCGGTGGACGACGCGGCGGCGCTGGCGGCCAAACTGGGGATCCGAGCGCTGACGGCGCCGATCGAGCCGGCGCACGCGGTGATGGAGTCGATGCTCGCGCCGGCGTGGGCGGCGCTGGGCGCGGACCCGGCGCCGGGGATCACCGAGGAGAACCTGCAGTCGCGGCTGCGGGGGCTGATCCTGATGGCGGTGAGCAACAAGACGGGGGCGCTGCTCTTGACCACCGGCAACAAGAGCGAGGTGGCGGTGGGCTACTGCACGCTCTACGGCGACATGAACGGCGGGCTGGCGGTGTTGCCCGACGTGACGAAGATGCAGGTGTACGCGCTGTCGAGGTGGATCAACGCGAACGCGCGGGCGTGCGGGTTCAGTGGCCCGCCGATCCCGGCGGCGTCGATCGAGAAGCCGCCGAGCGCGGAGTTGCGCCCGAACCAGACGGATCAGGACTTCTTGCCCCCGTACGAGGTGCTCGACGTGGTGATCGAGCGGTACGTGGAGGGGCACGAGTCGGCGGAGCGGATCGTGGCGGAGACGGGGATCGACGCGGCCACGGTGCGGCGGATCGTGCGGCTGATCGACGTGAACGAGTACAAACGGAAGCAGATGCCGGTGGGGCTGAAGGTGACGGAGAAGTCCTTCGGGCCGGGGCGGCGGTGGCCGATCGCGCAGGGGTGGCGGGGTTAGGCCGGGGTGCTCGCGTGGTGGGCCGCGCCGTTCAGTTGGCGGGGCGGGGCAGGTCGCACTCGCCGAGCAGGCGGAAGTCCTTGCGGCGGAGAAGTTGGCCGGCGAGGGTGAGGTCGTCGACGCTGAGCGCGACCGAGGGCATGCCGTTGGGCTTGAGCATGACCGGGTAGGCGAAGTGGATGTTCAGTTCCGCCGAGAGCAGCGTGAGGCACATGCGGGTGAGGCCGGCGGTGTTCTGGAGTTCCACCATCAGGAGCTGCTTTTCAGAGAATGGCAGGCGGTGCTGGCGGAGGATCTGGCGGGCGGTGGCGGAGTGGTTGGTGATGATGCGGACGACGGCGTAGTCGCTGGACTCCTGCACGGTGAAGGCGCAGACCTGGCACACGGGGTCCTGCTCGAAGGTCTCGAGCAGTTCGAGGAGCTTGCCGACGCGGTTGTCGAGGAACACGCTGAACTGTGTCACCGTGGGCGGCGAGTAGTTCTGGGCGGTGAATGAGGCGGTGGGGGCCTGGGTCATCCGGGTCCTTCCGAGGCGAGGAAGCGCAGGTAGCACGGCGCCGGGTCCGGCGGGCCGCGAGGAAGATTAGCCGGGCCGGGGCGTGGGAACGTGGTGTTCCCAGCGGACGTGCGGGGCCAGGGCGGCCTCGTGGGCCTTTTCGAGCAGCAGGCGTGCGGCGGCCCGCCCACGTTCGCCCATCGAGAGCGTCAGGTCGTTGACGTAGAGGGCGATGAAGCGGTCGGCGAGGGGTCGGGGGGTGTCGGCGGCGTAGCGCATGGCGTAGTCGAGGCCGCGCTCGCGGTGGGCCAGGGCGTGCTCGATCGAGGCGCGGAGGGTCCGTTCGACCGCGCGGATGGTGCCGGGGCCGTGGCGGTCGTCGAGGTCGCGGCGCACGGCGTTCGCGCCCAGCGGCATTGGCAGCCCGGTGGTCTCGGTCCACCAGCGGCCAAGGTCGGCGGCGAGGTGCAGGCCCGCGTCGGCGAAGGTCACCTGGGCCTCGTGGATGACGAGGCCGGCGTCGATCTCGCCGCGGAGCAGGGCGGGGATGATCTCGCGGAAGTGCATGGCGCGGAAGGTGAAGGCGCGCCCGAGCATGAGGCGGAGCACGAGGAAGGCGCTGGTCTTCTCGCCGGGAACGCCGATGGTGAGGCCGGGGGTTCCGAGCCACGCCGCGTCGCGGGGGTTCCGGGCGAGCACCTTGGGTCCGTAGCCGTCGCCCATGCTGCTGCCGCAGTCGGTGAGGGTGTAGCGGCCCGAGGCGTGGGCGAAGGCGAAGAAACTCAGGGCGGTGATGTCGAGGTCGCCTCGTTCGACGGCGCGGACGTTCAGGTCCTGGATGTCGGCGGCGACGGGCTCGAAGCGGAAGCGCCCGGTGTCGATCTCTGGCGCCATGCCGAGGGCGGGCACGCCGAGGGGCCACCACATGAACGCGTCATCGGGGTCGGGCGAGTGGGCGAGCGTGAGGGTGATCGGGGGCACGGGCTGAGGATAGACGGCGGAGCCGCGCAGCCGGGGAGCGGCGGAAGCGCAAGCCGTCTCAGGGCGAAGCGCTCGCGGGCGGCGGGCCGGGCCAGAAGGTGTAGTCCGGTGTCTCGTTCACGACGCCCTTGGGCACGGGCAGCGACACGCCCACATGCAGGTCGACAAAGAGCATGTTGGCCTGGACGCGCCCGGAGTGCCACGCCTGGCCGCGATCGGAGGCGTCGTCGTAGTTGTAGATGGGCTGGTCGGCGAGGAGCCAGGTGCGCGCGGTGTTGGCGACCTTGGGCATGCGACCGCCGGCGGTCGGGATGAGCGTGGGGAACCGCTCCTGGGTCGGGTCGTTGTCGAGGGCGTGGTCGTTGAGGTTGTACGACGTGCCGAGCAAGTTGTAGGTGTTCGAGGCGTCGAGGCCGAGCGAGAGGGTGAACGCGTCGCGGGTGCCGCGGTCCGCGGGGTCGCTGAAGAGTTCGAGTTGGAAGGTGTCGCTCGAGGGGTCGGCGTCGCGCGGAAGGGAGGAGTCGGTGACGTAGGTGTTGAGGGGGCGGCGCTCCGCGCCGACGCTGTTGATGCCGAGGAACGGGAGCGTGCCCTTCTTGCCGCCGAAGAGCGCGCCGATATTGCTACCGAGGGAGCCTTTGACGGGATTGCCCGCATCGTCGACGCGCATCTGGGGCAGTTCGTCGCGGTAGTCGCCCCAGTACATCGCCAG
>JAFLCM010000375.1 GCA_017303565.1 Planctomycetota bacterium | reverse complement strand
ATGCGTCCGCGGTCGCCCCCGCGTCCGTGGGTGCTCCCGCTCCGGCGCCAATGCCCTCAGCCGCCCCCGCCAAAGGGAAAAAGCCCGCGACCGCCAAGCAGGAGCACGAGCACGCGGCTGGGCCGGCGTCCGCCGGGAAGCGTGCGTTCGGAGAGCTCGGCGGCAAGGCCTTCGCGGCTGTCGCCCGCGTCGGCGCGGTGCTGGGCTGGCCGCTGTCGCTGTTGCCGAACTCGGCGCGGGAGGTCGTGACGTACCTCGGGGCCGTGACGCTGTTCAACGCGCTCGCGGTGTGGGGGTACATGCTGTTCGTCCACAAGCCCGAGTTGCCGCCGTTGCCGCCCGATGCCCCGGCGCTCCACGCCACGGAGCCGCCGCCCAAGGCCCACGCCGAAAGCCACGAAGGCGGGGAAGGCCACGGCGATCCGCACGCCAAGAGCGAACGCTCGCACGGGAGCAAGAGCGAACGCTCGCACGGGAGCAAGAGCGAAGGCTCGCATGAGAGCAAGAGCGAAGGCTCGCATGAGAGCAAGAGCGAAGGCTCGCATGAGAGCAAGAGCGAAGGCTCGCACGCTTCACCCGCGACCCACGCCAAGCAGGAGACCGAGGGCCACGCTGGTGCGGAGCACGGCGGAGGTGATCACGCATCCGAGCCGCCTTCGCAGGCCGACGGGCACGGCACGGCTCCGCACACGCCGTGACACGCCGCGATACGCCGCGACATTCCCCCCGGGGGCCTGCCGTTCAAACGCGGAAGATCGCGCCCAGTTTCTTGCCCATCACCACGCTCGCGCCCACCAGCGTGACACCGAGAAGCGCCATGCCCCACACGCCCATGGCGCTGGCGATGTGCGGGCCGTCGCCCAGCCGGTCGGCGAAGCCGTAGATCGCCTTGGTGATCGGGAAGTGCTGCTCCTGCTGGGCCAGGATGAGCGAGTCCGAGACTTCCAGCATCGCGAACGAGAACGCCAGCAGCCCGCCGGCGATCAGGTTCGCCATGATCAAGGGAACGATGACCGTCCGCACGGCGGTGAAGGTCGAGGCCCCGAGGTTGACCGCGGCCTCCTCCATCTCGCCGGAGGTCTGCTGGAGCCCCGCGACCGTCGAGCGCACGATGTACGGCAACCGCCGCACCGCGTACGCGATGATCAGGAGCGGCACCGGGTTGGGCATCGAGCCCACCACGTCGGCGAAGCCCGCCAGCGGCTGCCCGGGGCCAAGCGGCCAGGACAGGCTCATCGCCACGTAGCCGAACGCCATCACCAGCCCCGGCACCGCGAGGGGCAGCATCGCGCACGCGTCCAGCACCGCCCGCCCGCGGATGTTCGTCCGCACGATCACGTACCCGATCAGGATGCCCAGCACCAGGTCGATGGCGACCGCGGCGGCGGCGAGTTTCAGGCTGTTTACGATGGCCCCGAACGCCAGAGGGTGCCCCAGCGCCTGCCCGTAGTGGTCGAGCGTGAACGCCGAGGGCAGCACGCTGTCGTACCAGCGTCCCTGCACCGCGAGGCTGTTGAAGACCACGCCCAGGTGGGGGGTGATCGCCGCGAGCGTCACAAGGGTGAACAGCCCGCAGGCGAGGGCCCCGCGCCAGCCGGTGAGCGGCACCTCGCCGCCGGCACGCGAGGCCTTGGCGTACATCGCGTGACCCTTGCCGCCGAACAGCAGCCGCCCGGACGCGTACAGGCCCAGCGCGATCGCCAGCATCACCACGGTCAGCGCGTACGGCGTCGGGCTGGTGCCGACCTCCTTGATCCCGTTGAAGATCTGCACCGGCGCGACCGTGTAGTAGTCAAACATCAGCGGGGCGCCCAGCTCGGTGAACGACCAGATGAACACGATCGTCGCCCCCGCGAACAGCCCGGGGCGGATCAAGGGCAGCGTGATCTTGAAGAACCGGGTGCGCCACGGCGTGCCCACGGACTGGGCCGCCTCGTCGAGCGCGGGGTCGAGGTTCGCAAGCGCCGCCGTCGCGTTCAGGTAGATGATCGGGTACAGCGAGAGCGCCTGCGCGGCGCACACCCCCCAGAATCGCCCCTCGCCCAGGATGTCCCAGTGCGTGCCCAAGAGCGCGTTGAGTGAGCCTTCCCGCCCGAGGATCGCCCGCAGCCCGATCGCCCCGACGAACGGCGGCAGGATCATCGGCACCAGCACCAGCGCGTTCCAGAGTCCCTTCAGCGGGTACCGGTACGAAGCGGCGAGCACCGCCAGCGGCAGCGCGATGATCGTGGCGATCGTCGTCGTGGTCGCCGCCACGCACAGCGAGTTCACGATGCTGTCGCGGAGGACCGGGTCCTCGAAGACCGCGGCGATGTGGGAGAAGGTGAAGCCGGTCCCGCGTTCGATGTCCGACGCGAACCCGCCGCGCACCGTCAGCCAGATCGGGTAGATCAGGAAGACGGCGAAGAGCCCGAGGAGGGCGGCCAGCAGGGCGTACTGGAAGATCACACGCGGACGCATCGCCCGCAGTCTACCGGACGCGGGAATCGGGGTCGTCCTCCCGGCGAAGGGTCACGGCGCGTCGTCAACGTCTGCCGGGGCTTCGACGATCGCCGCTACCGCCGTGGCGTTCACCCGGTTGTAGAGCGCGACCGCCTGTTCGTCCGTCGCGGTGGGACCCACCCGCGCCCGCACGATCCCCAGCGCCGGGTTGTACCAGAACGACGCGGTGTCGCGGTCGAGCGCCACCCGCACGTTGGGGTTGGTTCGGTGCAACTCGCCGCCGGTGGCGATCTCGATCCACGGGCAGCCCGCCGGCGTCAGGCGGTTCACCGGCGGGGCCGTTCCGAACCACGCCGGCTCGATCGTCACGGGCCAGCCCCGCTGGTTGACCTGTGTCTGCACCTCGGCCTCTTCAGGCGCGTCCAGGCCCGGGCGGCTTACGGCGGCCCGGAAGCGCACCTGCGAGTTCAGCGCCACCACCGCCCGGCGCGTCGCTTCGGCCCCCGCCTCGATCGAGTGCGTCGCCCGGTGATGCCACACCAAGAGCGCCGACCCGCACGCGATCGTCACAGTGGCCATGATGACGGACAGCCAGCGCATCGGCGGCGGTGCTCCAGATCCCCAAGGGGACACGCCCCGGGGAGTGTTCCCGAACCAGACTTCATCGGCGCTCCGGGGGCCGAGCGCCGGGAAACCCCTCAGCGATGGGAACAACGGGTTCGGTCTGTCCCGGTTGGAGCAACGAAACGCCCGGGCGGGCGGTGCGGCTACGCTGGAAGCCCCGGATTCTGAGACGCTGCCTGCCTCGGCCCTATTCCCGCGCCCCCCCGTCCCGCCCCAGCGACCCCTCCCATGCCCTCGATCACCACCACCGTCCTCGATTGCGGCATGCCCCTCATCACCGAGAAGATGGAAGGCGTGCGGTCGGTCGGGCT
>JAFLCM010000374.1 GCA_017303565.1 Planctomycetota bacterium | reverse complement strand
CCTCCGGCGTCAGCCAGCCCAGCAGCAGCCACAGCGAGGCCCCCAGAAGCGGCCCGGCCAGCACGAGCAGCACCCCGCCGGACCGCGGGCCCGTTCCGCCGTCATGGTGCTCCGCGTGAACGCTATCCATCGGCCCAGCCTACCGCGCGGCGTCGCTCTCCCGCGACGCGAGACACGCCGAGACCGCCCGAGCCAGTTCCTCACCCATCGCCGCCTTCACGCGCTCCATCTCCGGGCACGCGTCACCCAGCTGCCGGTGGAGCGACGTCACCGGGCGTCCCACCAGCCCGCACGGCACGATCAGCCCGAAATGCTCCAGATTCGTCGTCACATTCAGCGCCAGCCCGTGCATCGACACCCACCGTTTCACCCGCACGCCCATGGCGCAGACTTTCGCGGACGGCCCGCCCGACGGCGGCCGAACCCACACGCCGGTGGCGCTCCCGTCGCGCTCGCCCACCACCCCGAACCGTGCGCACACCGCGATCACCACCTCCTCCAGCATCCGCATGTACGCGTGCAGCCCCAGCCCCAGCCGGTTGAGATCGAGGATCGGGTACACGACCAACTGACCGGGCCCGTGATACGTGATGTCCCCGCCGCGGTCGGTCTCGGCGATCTCGACGCCCATCGACGCCAGCACCTCGCGCGAAGCCAGCAGGTGGTTCGCGGCGCCCTCGCGTCGGCTGACCGTGATCACGGGCGGCACGTGCTCGACCAGCAGCACCCGCCCGACGCCCGCCGCCGGCTCCTCGCGCGCCGCCAGAACCTCATCGACATGGCGCAGCTGCTCCGCGTACGCCGGGGCGTAGGCGATCGGGCCGAGGTCGATGATCTGGAGTCCCGCGTTCACGGGCGATGGTATTACACCCCCACCGGCACCCTCTGCGTCAGTTTCGTCATCGAATCCACCGCCTCGCCGTACGCCTGCAGGCACTTCTCCGCCGCGCCCTCCCACGTCAGGCGCCGAACCTCGAACTGCCCGTGCTCGCGCAGCGTCTGGCTCAGCGGCGGGTGCTTCAGGACCGCCACGATCTTGTTCGCCATCTCGTGAATGTCCCAGAAGTCCACCTTCAGCGCGTGCGTCAGAACCTCGCTCACGCCCGACTGCTTGCTGATGATCACCGGCGTGTCGTGGCTGATCGCTTCCAACGGCGCGATCCCGAACGGCTCGCTCACGCTGGGCATCACGTAGCAGTCCGCCATGCGGAACACCCGCGCCACGTCCTTCCCCCGCAGGAAGCCCGTGAACAGCACCTTGTGCCCGATGCCCATCTCCGCCGCCAGTTCGATCATCCGCCGGTCCATGTCGCCCGAACCCGCGACGATGAACTTCACGTTCGCGACCTTCTCCAGCACCTTCTTCGCCGCCGCGATGAAGTACTCGGGCCCCTTCTGCATCGTGATCCGCCCGAGGAACAGCACGATCTTGTCGCGCGAGCCGATCGTCTGCTCGCCCGAGGCGGGGAACTGCTCGGTCTCGATCCCGTTGTAGATCACGTGCACCTTCGACGGGTCGACGCCGTACCGCTGCGTCACGATCCCCTTGGTGTACATGCTCACCGCGAGCACGCGGATGGCCGCGTGCATGCCGCGCCGCTCCAGGTCGTACACCCGCTGGTGAACGTGGTCGCCCGAGCGGTCGAACTCGGTCGAGTGGATGTGCGCCACGAACGGCTTGCCCGTCACCCGCGCGATCGCCATCCCCGCCGGGTACGTCATCCAGTCGTGCGCGTGCACCACGTCGAACTTCTGGTTCCTGCACAGCCGCATCACCAGCTGCGCGTACGTCTGCGCCGCTCCGATCACGTCGCCCGAGTAGTCGCCGCCCAGCGGACGCTTCGACTGCTCCGGCTGGCCCAGAAGTTCATGGTCCCACTCCTGCGGCACGTCGATCCCCGCCGCCCGCAGCGCCTCGATCGCCCGCTTGTCCAGGCTCCCCCGCAGCGCCGACACGTTGATCCCCGGCACGCCTTCCCTGTAGGGCGTCAGCACCTGCGACGGCACGCCCATGAACTCCACGTTCGAGAACTGCTTCAGCCGGTAGTGCATCGCCCCCAAGTCGCCCGGCGCCGCGTCCGCAGGCCCGTGCAAAAGCGTCCCGTCCGGCGCCCGCAGCGTCACCGCGTCGGGCGCCCCCCTCTCGGGGCTGATGAGGTCCACGTGCGACGCGTGGTGCCCGTCCACCGCCTTGGGCAGCACGAACAGCACCTTGTGCCCCAGCCGGTCGAGCGCACGCGTCAACCCGTAGCACGCGGTCCCCAGACCGCCGCTGATGAACGGGGGAAACTCCCAACCCAGCATCAAGATCCGCATGCCGATTCGCTCCTCACCTGACCGCTCGGAACACCGATCGCCGCACCGCTCGACGCCTTTCGAGCGGCGGCATCAGGCCTTGGGCCCCAAACTGCTTCTCAGGCCCGGCGCGCTGGTCACACACAACACCAACCAGATACCGACCGGGCAACGACCCGCATTGTAATGGCTCCCCCCGCATCCCGCCCGACCGCGCACCATCCGCCGCAACACCCCCGGTCACCGCGACCGAAGCCCGCTCAATAGGTGAAGTGCTTGATCGGCTCGCCCTTGGTCCCGATGTCCGTCATCGCCTCGATGCCCAGGTCCAGGTGGGTGTCGGTCCACTGCTTCGTCACCTTGGCGTCCATCGCCTCGGTCTTGACGCCCTCGGGCGTCAGCGGCACGTCGCTCACCAAGAGCAGCGCCCCCCGCGCCATCTCGTTGTGGTGCCCCACGATGAAGATCGTCGCCGTCTCCATGTCGATCGCGATGCACGCCAGACTCTTCAGACGCTTCAGGAACTCCTGATCGTGCTCCCAGACGCGCCGGTTGGTCGTATAGACAACCCCCGTGCGGTACTCCAGGTGCCGCCCCACGATCTTGTCCGACACGAACTTGTGCAGCTTGAAACTCGGCAGCGCCGGCACCTCCGGCGGCATGTAGTCATTGCTCGTGCCCTCGCCCCGGATCGCCGCGATCGGCAGGATGAAGTGCCCGATCTCCGTCGAGTGCTTCAGGCCGCCGCACTTGCCCAGGAACAAGACACCCTTGGGCCGGCGCGCCGACAGCAGGTCCATCACCGTCGCCGCGTTCGCCGATCCGATCCCGAAGTTCACGATGCTCAGTCCCGCCGCGTTGGTCGCCGCCTGCATCGGGCGGTGCTCGCCCGAAAGGTCGCAGTTGAACCGGTGCGCGAACTGCTCCACGTAGTACCGGAAGTTCGTCAGCAGGATGTAGTCCCCGAAACCCTCCACCGGCATCCCCGTGTACCGCGGCAGCCAGTTGCGGGCGATGTCCGCCTTGCTCTGCATGTCCCCAGTCTACACCCCGCGGCGCAACTTGTGGCCCCGCCGAGCGTTC
>JAFLCM010000373.1 GCA_017303565.1 Planctomycetota bacterium | reverse complement strand
GGCGCGGTCCGACCGGGGTACATCGAGCCGATCGGGGGTGGTCTTGACGCGGAGGGGTCGGGACGGGTGAGAAAGCGGGGCGTGGGCGCGGGGCGTCATGGGCGGTCAAATCCCCGGCGGACGGGAGGAAATGGGCGGCGGCGGGTGTCGGCGGGCGGGCTTCCGGGCGGCGGACACCACCCGAACATCCCATTGACGGGTTCTTTGACAGCGTTTCCGACGCCCCGGTAGATTGCGGAACTCCCGCCGGACCTTCGGCGGATAGTCCGGTCCGGTTCTCGCCCCCCGGGCGGCGTCCTTGAAGAGGAAGCGGCCCCGGCGTGGTGTGTCCGGCGAGTTGTTGTGTCTCACCGCGTCGCCGCCCGCGTTCGCCGCGTCCAAGTCCGATTCAGGAGCCGCCCGTGCCCATGGAATCTCGCCCCCTCGCCCTGTGCATGCTTCCCCGCCTGACGCCCGCGATGCTGATCCTGGCGGCGGGGCTGGTGGTCACTCCCGCGGCGCTGGCGCAGGGCGCGGAGTCGGACACGTCGTCGTCGGCGGCGGGCGAGAAGATCGAGTCGTCGTCGTCGCCCCTCGACAGCGCGACGCCCGAGACGCTGCTCGAGGATTTCGCGTTCTATGTGAACATCGCGAACACCGAACTGGCGAAGGCCAACGCCGAGGCGCTGATCAAGAAGATCGCCGACGCGCGGAAGATGCTGGCGCTGGTCGAGGACTCGGCGAACATGCAGTCGCGGTTCGACGAGGCGTACCGCCGGGCGATGCTGAACCCGGACCTCGAGCCGTACGCGGCGGCGCTGTGGCAGCTTTACGAGGAAGGGCGGCGTGCGCGGGCGCGGGACCCGCAGGAGATCGAGAAGAACATCGGGATGCTGACGGGCAACAGCCGCTCGCGGCTCTTGGCGTCTTCGCGTTTGAAGGAGGCGAAGGAATACGCGGTGCCGTCGCTCCTGCAGACGATGATCGACAGCAAGGACGCGGCGCTGCGAGCTGAGAGCCAGATCGTGCTGCGGGAGATGGGTCGCGACGCGGTGTTGCCGCTGTGCGCGGCGCTGAACGGCGCGGGCCCCGCGGGGCAGGAGATGATCGCGCGGGTGCTGGGGAACATCCAGTACCCGGCGGCGCTGCCTTTCCTGGCGGAACTGAAGGAGCAGTCGTCGGCGGGGCCGGTGAAAGACGCCGCGGAGGCCGCGATGGCCCGCATCGGCGGCGATGAGGGCAAGCCGGCGGCGGTGCTGTTCCGCGAACTGGGCGAGCGGTTCTTCGCGGCTTCCGCGTCGCTGACGACCTTCAAGGGCGAGCCGCACCAGTTGGCGTGGTCGAGCATCCCCGGCGTGGGCATCAACCCCACGGCGGTGCGAAGCGAGGTCTACGGGCCGACGATGGCGATGGTCATGGCGGAGCGCTCGCTGCGGCTCGATCCGGCCAGCCGCGAGTCACTGAGCCTGTGGCTGGCGGGCAATTTCTCGCGTCAGATCGCCACGCCCGAGGGCTACCTGAACCCGCTGTACCCGACCGAGTCCGACGGCTCGTCGGCGGCGCGGCGCGACCCGATGTACTACGCGGTCGCCGCGGGCTCCGGGCCCGTGCAGGACGTGCTGGGCCGGGCGATCGAGATGAGCGACACGCGGCTGGCGCGGAAGGCGATCGAGGCGCTGGAACGGAACATCGCGGCGACCGGGCTGGAGGGCAGCGTGGCGGGCGGCTCGCCGCTGGTGAGGGCGCTGTCGTACCCCGATCGGCGTGTGCAGTTCGAGGCCGCGATGGCGATCGCGAAGGCGAACCCCTCGTCGGCGTTCGACGGCTCGGAGCGGGTGGTGCCGGTGCTGGCCTCGGCGGTGCGGGACGCGGACGCGCGGTTCGCCGCGGTGGTTGCCCGCGAGCCGGAGCGTCAGCAGGCGATCCGCGAGGCGCTGGAGGGCGACGGGTACACCGTCATCCGCCCGGCGTTCGACCTCTCGCAGGCCGCCGAGTCGATGAACGAGGCCCCGGGGGTGGACCTCCTCGTGGTCGAACTCCCCGCCGAGTCCGCGGCGGAAACCATCGAGCGTGCCCGCGAGAACCCGCGGTTGAAGGCCACGCCGATCCTGGCGATGATGGCGCTTTCGGAGTCCAACCGCATCGCGTCCCGCTTCGAGCGCGACGCGCTGACGCGGCTGGCCCGCGACGGCATGGACGCGGCCCAGGTCGGCGAGGCTTCGCGCCAACTGACGGAGCGCGCCAGCGGCCCGCGCGTCACCAGCGAGGAAGCGACGAAGTTCTCGCTCGCGGCGCTGGAGCGGCTGGAGAACGTCGCGGTGGCGGCGAACCCGGTGCTTCCGATCGCCGATGCGACCACGCCGCTGATCGCGTCATTGAAGACCGCGACGGGCGACGTGCGTGCCCAGGTGGCCAACGTGCTCAGCCGCATCGGACGCTCGGAGGCGCAGGTGGCCCTGATGGACGCGGCGCTCGACGCCTCGGGGGCCGACCGCGTGGCGATGCTCGACGCCGTGGCCCGTTCGGCCAAGCGCTCGGGCAACATGCTCGAGGAGCGCCAGGTGAGCCGCCTGGTGGAGATCGCCGGCAGCGGCGACGACGCGGAAGCGACTGCGGCGGCGGCGCTCATGGGCGCGCTCAACCTGCCCAACGCCCGCCTGGTGCCGCTGATCCTCGGGAACTGAGGCCCGCGGCGCTGCTCGGTTTCAGGTCCGGCTCGGTTGAGACCCGGCCCGTTTCAGTTCCGGTCCGGTTCAGCCCCGGCCCGCGCGGAGACTCAGCACGTTGACCACCGAGCGGACGATCATGTCCGTTTCGATGTTCACGCGCGAGCCCGGGCGGAGCGCGCCCAGCGTGGTGAGTTCGAGCGTGGTGGGGATGAGGGCCACCCCGAAGGAATCCGGCCCGACTCGGGCGACGGTCAGCGACACGCCGTCGATACACACCGAGCCTTTGGGGATCAGCAGTTCGAGCAGCGGGGGGGCCGCGTCGAACTCGACGCGCCAGTCGGCGGGGTCGGCGTTCACGCTGCGCACGCGTGTCAACGCGTCGATGTGCCCTTGCACGAAGTGCCCGCCCATGAGCGTGTCGGCGCGGACGGCGTGCTCCAAGTTCACGCGGTCGGCGGCGCGGAGATCCCCCAGCGTGGAGCGGGAGAGCGTCTCGGCCACGGCACGGAACGTCAGGGGGCGTCCCGAACGCCCGGTGTGGGTCAGGCACACCCCGTTCACGCTAATCGACGCGCCGTGCTCCGGGCTGTGGGCCCACCGGGGCGCGTCGATGGTCAGGTCGAGCCCGTCGGGCGTGGCGACGGCGGCGGCCACGGTGCCGACGGCTTGGACGAGTCCGGTGAACATGGCGTCAGGGTAGGGGCGGGAGAGGCGGGCGCGGAGCGGTCGGGCTGAAACGGAGGGAGCCGGGTGGGC
>JAFLCM010000372.1:2540-3405 GCA_017303565.1 Planctomycetota bacterium | reverse complement strand
GCTGTCCGACAAGCCGGGAGACCCCAAGCACACCGGCAACACTCCGGCAAGCGGAAGTTCGCTGGCCCGCAACGCAGCCGACGCGCTAGGCGCCACATCACCCTTCGCAACCGTCGTCTCCGACGCGCGGGGCCGCTGCCAGGTGCTCACGGTCCGCCCCGGCGCCTACCCCGACGCGTCCGATCCGGCCCACATCCACTTCGAGGCCCTCTCAGCACCGGGCAACACCTCCTACCGCACGGTGTGGTTCGAGGGCGACCCGCTCATCACCGACGCGAAGCGCGCCTGGGCCGACCGTGACGAAGAAACCGAGATCGTCACAATCAAAAGCCGCCGCGCCGGCACGCCCGTGTGCCCCGTGCGGGTGGTGCTGAAACCGGACTGAACGACCGACACCGAGCCCGGCGCCGCAGAGCGCTCAGTTCGCCTCGTACGACCGCCGCGGCATCGCGCTCGCCACCAGCCGGATCGTCGGCGGGGCCGCCCCCGCCTCCAGCTCCAGGTCCGGGTGCTCCAGGCTCTCGATCACCAGGTCCACCGTCGCCCGCGTCAGTTTCGGCCCCACGTCGTACCTCAGCGAGAACACCGCCGAGCGCACGTTCGGCAGGAGCATCGTCTCGGTCCGCGTGGTGGTCCCGGGGACCAGCGTCACCAGCCACAGCGCCCCCGAGCCGACGGGCGTGAAGTCTGGCGCCGGCGCCTCCTCGCCCGGGCCCCACGAACGCAGCAGCGCGTCGTGCCCGGGGAATCGGAACTCGATCCGCGTCACTTCCGTCGGCGAACCCGAGCTGTTCCGCTGGCTCACGTACTCGAAGTAGTCCGCGCTCAGCGGGTTCTCGGTGTTGTCCAGCACGTCGTTCGGGAA
>JAFLCM010000372.1:0-2530 GCA_017303565.1 Planctomycetota bacterium | reverse complement strand
CCGAAGTCCGACCCGCCGCGGATCATCCCCAGCACGCGGTTGACCGCGATCCGCGCCACCACGTTCGTGCTCACGGCACCCGACGTCTGCTGGTAGCCCTTGAACATCGTGTCCAGCGCCACCATCATCGACGTCAGCACCGCCGAACTGATCGCGATCGCGATCAGCATCTCGATCAGCGAGAACCCCGCGCCCCGCCGCCGGGAGCCCCCCGCGCTCGGGGCCGCGCCGGCCTTCGGGGCCACGTCACCGCTCGGGGCGAGTTCAGTTGGCTTCCGCGACATAGCGGGTCTCCTTGTACGTGTCCTTCATCGGACGCGCCGTCATCGGCGTCGCCAGCCCGTCGGGCGGGATCAGGTCGGGGTCCCACTTCAGGCTCACCTTGCCGTACCCGTTGAACGGGATCGCCCGCCGCACGTACGTCCCCGGCGAGATGTCCGCGTCCGTGTCGGGGATCCCGTCGTACCACGACTCGGTGTGCGTCCCGCCCCAGCCGGCCACCGGGATCAGGTTGCCCGTGGAGTCCCGCGCCGAGTCCCAGCCCACGTCCTTCGACCCGTTCCCGTCGAGGTCGGTCATGCCCGAGAGGTCCATGCCCTCCTGGTCGCCGCCGTCGTTGGGACCGAAGTAGCCCAGGGTGATGTTGAACGACGCCGGGTTGCCCACCGCCGACCCGTAGGACGACAAGGGCGCCACCCCGTACGTCGGCGAGTACGTCCCCAGCAAAATCCCCTCGATCGAGGCGTTCCCGCGCACGTCGATCACGCCCGCGATGATCGCCCCCGTCAGCCGCACGTCCTGCGTCGGCGGCGAGTTGTTGCTCCCGATGTCCACCGAGTAGTTGGGCAGCATCATCGAGGACTTGCGGATCGCCTCCATCTCCTCGTCGGTCGGGTTCTCCGACGGGTCCTCGGGCGCCGCGGGGTTCTTGTCCGTGAACTTTGTCGCGCCCGTGAACACGATCTTGTTGCGGATGTGCGTGAACACCGTCGGCTTGTCCGCGACGATCGAGCCCACGAACACGCAGTCGTGGAACCGCAGGTTGTTCGCCAGCAGCTTCGTGTTCGTGCACGCGTCGTTCGCCACCCCGTCGCCGTTGAGATCAACGGGCACCACCAGCGGGTCGGGCAGGGCGTCGTAGCCCTGCGCGCCCGGGGTGGAATAGGACTTGTCCAGCTGCGAGGCGCTCTCCGCCGGCGGCGGCGGGTACACCAGCCGCAGCGCTCCCGTCGTCGCGTCCCGCGTCTCCTGCCCGTAGAACGACCACGACAGGTGCGTGTTGTTCGTGTGGCACCGCACCCGCGTCACCCCGATGAACGTGCAGTTCTTGAACAGCCCGTTGTTCCCCATCGGGATCGTCACGTTGCGGAACGTCATGTTCTCGTACACCGGGCGGTTGTACCAGTCCGCCGGCGACGGAGCCCCGTACGGCGTCGGCTCGGCCTGGCGCGACGCCACCCACCCGTCGCCCTTCTGCGCCGCCACCTGCGCCGCGAACGACTGGCTCTGCTCCTCCGCGATGTCGGTCAGTTCCTCCGCCGCCGCCGAGAAACTCGAGTCCGTGATCGCGGGCAACTCCGCGTCGCTCAGCGCGAACTCCGTCGGCCCATCGCCCTTGCCCGGCGTGATCGAGCCCTTCACGTACTGCTGATAGTCGCCGACCGTCACGCCCTGGTCGTCCTTGGCGCTCTCCCACGTCGAGCGGGCCACCTTCAGCCCGATCGCCCCGCGGATCTTGGCGTACTGGTCCTTGTAGTTGAGCACCCCGTCGCGGTAGCCCAGCGTCACGTCGTCCGTGTCGACATCGTCGCTGTCGATCGTTCCGTCGGCGTTGTTGTCCTTGAAAGTCGTGAAGTCCCAGGAGCCGCTCGTCAGCCGCCCGTTCTTCCGCCCGTTGCGGTTGCGGTCGGCATTACCGGAATCGATGAGGGTCGCCAGCGCGTCGTCGGCGGTGAACTCCGCCGTCGCCGCCGAGTTCGGCGTTCCCGCCGTCAGCGCCGCCGACAGCACGACCCTCCCGTCGTTGTTCGCGTCGTAATAGATCAGGAAGATGTCGAAGTCGTCCACCGCGCCGTCGCGGGTCACGTCGCGGAAAGCGTTGTCGCCCGCCGAGTCCCCGTTGTAGTCCCGCGCGTTGAGCGTGCCCAGGCTCCGACCCTCCACCGGGTGGCCCACGCGCAGCTTGTTGTCGCCGTCGGTGTCGTCGGCGAGCACCTTCGCGTAGAAGTCGCGCAGCCGTGAGTCGAGCGTGCTGTTCAGCCCCTCGAAGTCGGACTTCACCGTCACCGGCGGCCCGTCCACCGCGTCCAGGGCGTTCGACGCGTACCGCACCCCCACCGGGCCCTCCACCTGCACGTCACGCCCGATCATCACACGGCTCGGCGACAGCAGCGCCGCCGGCAGCGTCTTGTGGATGCTGTACGCCTGCTGCGCCGTCCGCGTCACCCAGCGCCGACGCGCGTGGTCCCAGTCGTACCCCGTCACCACCGTCGTCACCACCCCCGTCGTCGAGTCCGGCGGCGAGAACGCC
>JAFLCM010000371.1 GCA_017303565.1 Planctomycetota bacterium | reverse complement strand
GCGCTCGATCCTCGACGAGGGCGGCCCCGTCACCGATCGCGTCACCATCGACGAGTTCACCCCCTCTTCCGAGTTCTTCGAGTCCTACTCGAAGATCGACGTCCAGCTCGACCCGTTCCCCTACAACGGCACCACCACCACCTGCGAGAGCCTGTGGATGGGCGTCCCCGTGCTCACCATCGAGGGCCGTTGGCACGCCGCCCGCGTCGGCACGAGCCTCCTCCGCGTCTGCGGCCTCGAGCAGTTCATCGCTGCGGACTTGAGCGACTACATCGCGAAGGCCGTTGACATCGCCACCCGCCCCGGCGACCTCGCCCAGACCCGCGCGGGCCTGCGCCGGCGCATCGAGAAAAGCCCCCTCCGCGACGAGGCCCGGTACGCCAAGGCCTTCGGCGACGCGCTCCGCCGCGCCTGGGCCGACTGGTGCGCCCGCGCCTGAATCCCCCGCGCCCGACGCGGTCAGCGATCCTTCGCCGGCAGTTTCACGCCCTCCCACAGGCGCAGCAGCGTCGCGCCGTCGACAGCCTGAGTGCTCAGCCCGTCCGCGCTCCTCGAGAGCAGGTCGCCCCGGGCGTCGAGCGAGGACTCCACGCGCCGGTCCCGCTGCGCCTCGTACGGGTACGCCGTCCACGTCCAACCGTCGCCCGCCTCCGCCCGCTCGAACCGGTCGCGGCGCAGCGTGAGTTTCGACTGCGTCAGGTCGAACGTGTAGAGGTGGAACGCTGCCCCTTCACTTCGCGCCGCGACCAGCCGCGGCAGCAGCATGAACTCGACCCGCCCGAGGTAGCCCGTCGGCAGCTTGTCATAGTCCTGCGCCCGCGGCTCCTGCCCCGGCGCGCTCGTCTTGACCGTCAGTCGGTCGCCGCGGCGCACGAACGTCTGCACGTACGTGTCCGCCTGTTCACCGCTCTTGATGACGTTGACCACGGACCCCGTTTCGTTCTGGCGGTCGCTGCTCACCCAGAACACCGTCACCGAGTCCACCATCGCCCGCGCGTCCGCCCCGGGAACGGTCGAGCCGTCCTCCGCCGCCGGGAAGATCAGCGCGCGAGCCTCGATCTTCGCGAGGTACCCGTACTCGCGGTCCTCCCGCGACCACTTGAACTTGTCCGTCCCCGCGACCTCGCCGAGCTGCCCCTTTCGCAGCGTGATCTTCTGGTAGCCCACTTCCAGATCAGCACCGCCGGCTCCCGCCCCGGGGCGGAAAAGCCTCAAAAGCACCGGCTCGGGAAAGAGCGCCGCTTCCAACTCCGACGCGGTCACCGACGACCAGAACCGCGCCGTCGCATCCAGCCCCTCGCGACGCTCGGCGTTCTCCGCCTGCTGATCCCGGAACATCGTCGTCGCGACGCATGTCTCAATGACCCCGCGCGCCCCGCCCAGATTCTCCGCCGGGCAGTCGAACTGCATGATCACGAAACTGCCCGCCTGCGGCATGAACACCGTGTACCCCGCCACCGGCGACCGCGGGTCCTCGGGAACGTCGAAGTACGCCCGCGCGGCGCTCTGGCCGTTGATCATCAGGTTGTTGGTGCGGTCGAACTCCCGCACCTGCATCCGCCGGCGCGTCGCCGGGTTGATCGTCACCATCTGGGCCCGGCGCTGCTCGGCGATGCTGTCCAGCACCCCCGCCGGCGTCAGCGCCGAATCCCGTGTCACCGACCCGAACACCTGGAACAGCCAGCGGCTCTTCTTTGGGTCCTCCGACGACCGCACCAACAGCCGCGCATCGTTCCCGATCCCCTGAGACTCCGCCACCGTCCCCACCGGCAGACGGATCGACAGGTTCAGCCCCGGCACCTCCACGGGCTTGTCCGCCAGCTCTGCTACGCCCTGAACAGGTGGGTTCGGAACCGGCTCATCGCCCCGAACGGGTGCCTGAATGACCAGCCCAACTGCAATGAATGTTCGTAAAATGTTTGGAACTTTCTTGTGCATGACCGGTGAGCATCGGCTGGTTGAGACTGTCGCACTGACGATACGCTTGCGGATCGTCCGGGCTGCGGCGCGGGTTCGGATCGGCACACCCCGGCACATCTTCGCACCGCCTTGACGAAACTCCGGGATGCCCGTATCCTCCCCCTCCCCCTTTGCCCGCGAGGCATGCGCCGCGAAGGTGGTGGGACCGTTTGCCAACGAGCAAGCGACTCGAAGTAGAAGGTCGCCCGGCAGGAAGCCGCGGCGCTCCCTGTGATTCTCCCGCCCGAGGTCGCGCACCTTCGGGCACGTCTGTGGACCTCGAATCGAAACGCCGCAAGGCGAGGAACCCTGATCCATGAGCGTCGGCCGAATCCGAATCCGAATGGAGTCCTACGACCACCAGGCGCTCGACGTTTCCGCCAAGGAAATCGTCGACCACGCCAAGCGCACCAGCGCCAAGGTCGCCGGCCCCGTGCCGCTCCCGACGCGCATCGAGCGCTACACCGTCCTGCGCTCCCCCTTCATCGACAAGAAATCCCGCGAGCAGTTCGAGATCCGCACCCACAAGCGGATCATCGACATCACCGAGCCCAACGCCCGCACGGTCGAGGCCCTCAACCGCCTCGTCGTCCCTGCCGGCGTGTTCATCAAGATCAAGGCGTAACGAAACTCAAGGCCGCTCCCGTACGCACGGGAACGGCCTTTTCCGTCGGCAATCACTGGCTCCTCTGCCCGCCGGGCGTTCCGGCGAGGAAACACCGAAGGCACGAGCCCGGCCCGCCTCACAAGGGCCCCGCCCCACGCGACACGATCGCGGAAGGCGAAAGCGAAGGATCGAAAGCAATGGCCATCACGCTCTTGGGCACGAAGATCGGCATGACTCGCGTCTTCACCGACGCCGGTGCCTCCGTGCCCGTCACGGTCATCCAGTGCGGCCCCTGCGTCGTCACGCAGCTCCGCACCAAGGAGAACGACGGCTACACCGCCGTCCAGATCGGCTTCGGCGAGATGAAGCCCCGCAACTCGACCTTCCAGATGATCGCCCACGACGCCAAGGCCGGCACCGGCCCCAAGCGCCACCACAAGGAGTTCCGTGTCGACGAGAAGGACCTCGCCAACTTCACCGTTGGCCAGGTGCTCACGGTCGAGGCGCTCGCCGGCCTCGCGTACGTCGATGTCATCTCGACCAGCAAGGGCAAGGGCTTCCAGGGCACGATGGTGCGCCACCACTTCAAGGGCATGCCCGCCAGCCACGGCACCGAGCGTAAGCACCGCTCCCCCGGCTCGATCGGCTCGCACGCGTCCAACCGAGGCACCGGTGCCCTGAAGCGCGGCATCCGCATGGCCGGGCAGATGGGCAACGCCCACAGCACCCAGCGCGCCGTCGAGAATTTCCCCATCTCCGGTCGCCCCGTCCCCGCCCCCGTCGTCCACGCCTACGGCCACCTCAAGGCCGCCTGCGCCCGCGTCAACCACTCACTCGGCCGCCTCAACA
>JAFLCM010000370.1 GCA_017303565.1 Planctomycetota bacterium | reverse complement strand
ATCGACCGCTCAAACCCCCGCCCAACGAACCGCGCCCCGGCCTTCCCGCCGAACCCCCACCCGGCCCGCCGCCCTGTACATCAAGGGCGTGAACGCGGCGGTGGACCACATCCGCCAGAACCTGAGGCGCCCGCTCCGCCTGACAGCCCTGGCCCGCATCGCCGGCTTCTCCCCCTACCACTTTCACCGGGTCTTTCAGGCGATCATCGGCGAAACTCCCGCCGACTTCGTGATGCGGCTGCGCCTCGACCGGGCCGTGGCGCGACTCGCCGGGCCTCGCCCGCCGCCGATGGCGCGGATCGCCACCGACTGCGGCTTCGCATCCGCCTCCGATTTCTCCCGCGCGTTCAAGCGCCGCTTCGGCGCCTCGCCCAGCCGCTTCGACCTCGGATCCTGGCGCACCGGACGCCGGACCGAGTTCGACCTGCTCGCCGAGCACGGGTTCCACGTCGACCGCCTCGCCGCCGCGAGCAACCCCGACCGGTTCCGCGTCCGCCTGCGCGACCTTCCCGCCCGCACGCTGGCCTACATCCGCGTCAGCAACCCGTACGCGGGCACCGCCGTCGTCGACGCGTGCCACCGCCTGATGAACTGGGCCGACCGCAACGGGTTCATCGACAACCCGTGGTACGGCTACCAGTGGGAGAACCCTGAACTGGTGCCGCTCGATCGCTGCCGCTACCACGTCGCCGTCGAGGCCGACCGATTCGAGCCCCGCGGCGAGATCGGGCGCTACCGCTTCCCGCCCATCAAGGTCGCCGAGGTGCGGGTCCGCGGCCCGATCGACGCCGAGGTCCGCGCCCTCATGTGGCTCTACGGCGTGTGGCTCCCCCGCAGCGGGTACGTCCCCGACGATCAACCCTGCTTCGAGGCCTGGGACGGGCGGCCTTTCGCGCACGGCATGAACCACTTTGAACTGAGAATCTGGCTGCCGGTCAAACGGGCCTGACCCACGGTCATCGTGCCACCACCTCCCCGCGCATGCCCCCACCCTCGTCCCCACTTCCGACGCCCGATCCCGAGCACCTCTGGCGGGCTCCGGAAACGATCGTCCTGGTTGAGCACGACCCACGCTGGCTCGTCGATGCCGCCGCCGAGTGCCGACGCATAATCGACGTGTGCTCGCCGCACCTGCTCCGCGTCGAGCACATCGGCAGCACCAGCGTCCCCGGCCTGATCTCCAAGCCGGTGCTGGACTTGATGCCGGTCCTGCGTCGCTTCGAGGACGGGTACGCGTGCGTCGCGCCCATGCGCGCCCTCGGCTACTGGTACGCCGCCGACTTCGGCATCGCCGGACGCCACCTGTTCGTCAAGGGCTCGCCGCGAACCCACCACGCGCACATGCTCGTGGAAGGCTCCAAGGAAGCGATCCGCCACGCCGCCCTCCGCGACACGCTGTGCCGGCACCCGGACCTGTCGGCGAAGTACGCCGACCTGAAGCGCTCCCTCGCCACCCGCTTCGGGAATGACCGCGAGGGCTACGCGGCGGCGAAATCCGGCTTCATGCGCGAGGTGTTTGTCCGGGCGGGGGTGGAATAGCACCGACAGCGAAAGCAAGCGATGGCCATCCGATCAGCTGTGTCACCGCAACGCCGAGGGGCACGCTTGCGCTCGGACGAGAACCAGCGCAAGTGCGTGCCGGACAAGCGGCGTGTGCCATGTGCAGTGCCTATGTGGAATGGAGCGCTCCCAGAATCGCCTGGCACACCTCTGGTGGAGAAAGATCGGTCGTATCGATCAATGTCTCAATGGGCCGGACGCCGCTGAGTGACTCACTGTTGATCCGCAAGGCGACGCCGACGTCGCGAAACTCGCCCGGCTGTCGGTGCTCGACTCTCCGGCGCAGCGCATGGCTCGCGGCATGCAGAACCGCCACGAACACCCGGGCGACCGGGAGGTGGGCGTGAAACTCGGAAAGAAATCCGTCGAGCTTGTCACCGCTGAACGTGTCGATGACCACGACCGGAGAGTGTCCGGCGCGTAGAAATCCCGCTGCGAGATGCGCCGAGAGCGCAAGAACACTCCGGTGCTCAGCCTGGTTCTTCCAGTCCACCGAAATCACCATCTGGCGAAGCACGTCTACCTCGACGCGCGTGCCTGACGGAAAATGCGGCGCGAGGAGCTTCGCCGCGGTGGACTTGCCGACTCCGGGAGCGCCCTTGATCAGGATCAGGTCAGGAGAGCCGAGATTCATTGGAACAGTGCCGCCTGGAGCTTGTTGCAGGACATCTGTTTACAGGGGAAGTTGCAGTCCCGCATCGACCTCGACACCTCCGTGGAGCGGCGGGTGCACAGAATCTCCAGGATGTCCTGCCTCGCGATGTTGCCAAGCGGCTCTCTTGCGATTGGGATTCGCCGGTGGTCGAAGCACTTCACGACATCGCCGTTGGGATAGACGCAGATGTTCTTGCGGGCGGCGCAGGGAGCACCGTCCGCCGCCATCTGCTCCGGTTCAACGGCGTACGTCCAGTTGTTGGCCCCGAAGTCTTGATAGAGCTGCACGTTGTGTCGAATGCCGCGTTCCTTGCACCACGCAGCCACCTTCGGAACCTCATCCTTGGACTCTTTCGACAGAACGGACTGGATGCGGAGCTGATCCCCCAAAATGCCAAGGGCCATTTCAATCCTGGGCATCACGAGGTCGAACGTCTGAGTGCCTCTAAACTCGTTCCACTTCTCGCGGTTGACGGAGTCCACCGAAATCACCAGCACATGCCCCTGCTGCTGATAACGGGTCAGGAATGCCTCGTCCAGCCCGCGGCCGTTCGTCACCATGACCATCGGCACGCCCAGCCGGTGCGCCACGTCGGCGATTTTCACCACATCGCGTTTGAACAGAAGGGGCTCGCCTCCAGTCAAGGTGACCTGGTACAGGTTGTGGTGCAGCCGTTCGAGGCATCGCAGAAAGTGGGCAACGTCAAGATGCTGGTTCTTGGGCTCGGGGCGTTCCCAAATCGCGCACTTCGGGCACCGGTCGTTGCAGGCGTTCGTGATCATGTAGATCAGTTCGTTGCCCTTCACACCGTAGAAGCGACGGAGAGGCGTTTTGTACCACCGGTAGATGGACCACTCGATGGACTTCAGCATGACCAGCGGTACCCGCAGGAATGGGTTTTTCACTCGCCGAGCGAAGTGCCTGATCTCGCCGAGGTAATCCCGCACCGCTCGTCCGATGCCCGGCCTCTTCATCCTCAAGTCGTAGATCAGGCTCATGCTTGTTACCCTCAAAGATGGACTCGGACGCATCCCACATCAGGACTGTGTGCCCCTCGTACAGCGTCGCGCTGGAACTCTTGTACTTCATGAACAGTTTGACGAATCGCCAGAATCCCGTGATGGTGCTGCCATATCCGAAATCATGCCACAGCTTGGCCTCCGCGCAGAACCCGATGCGGTACTTGCTTCGCAGCCGGAGACACAGATCCACGTCTTCTCCGGCC
>JAFLCM010000037.1 GCA_017303565.1 Planctomycetota bacterium | reverse complement strand
TTTTAAAGACGGATATTGTTTTCGGTTCACTTATTTAAACAGTGAATAATAGGGAATCAGGTGAATTATACTATAGTTAATGAATAATCCTGAGCTGTCCCCGCAACTGTAATACGTCCTGATTCTTTTCCTCACGAACGTGCGGACAACGATCGTCACGCTCACGGCGCTGCCGCTCTCGATCATCACGACGTTCCTGGTCTTCCACTGGCTGGACCTGAGCGTGAACACCATGACGTTGGGCGGCCTGGCGGTTGCCATCGGCGAACTCGTGGACGACGCGGTGGTCGACGTGGAGAACGTGTACCGCCGCCTGGGCGAGAACCGCCGCACTGCCACCCCCAAGCCGATCGCGCAGGTCGTCTTCGACGCCTCAAGCGAGATCCGCAATCCGATCATCCTCGGCACGATCATCGTCAACCTCGTCTTCCTGCCAACGTTCTTCCTCCCTGGGATCGAAGGTCGGCTCTTTGCGCCGCTGGCCACGGCGTACATCGTGAGCATCTTCGCATCGCTGCTGGTGGCGCTCACCGTCACGCCGGTGCTGGCGTACTACCTGCTCCCGGGCATCAAACGCATGGAGCACGGCAAGGACGGCGCGTTGCTGCGGGCCTGCAAGTGGCTGGCGCTCAAGTCCTACTCGATCTCGATGCCGCGTCCGGTCGCGGTGCTGGGAACGCTCGGCGCTTTGGTCGCCGTGGCGTTGTTCGTCGTCACCCGCCTGGGCTCGGAGTTCCTGCCCCCCTTCAACGAGGGCACGGCCGTCGTCTCGTTCTTTGGCCAGCCGGGCGTTTCACTGGACGAGTCAAACAAACTTGGCACCAAGGCCGAGGAGATGATCCTCTCGATCCCCCAGGTCAAGAGCACGGCCCGTCGCACCGGCCGCGCCGAGCAGGATGAGCATGCGCTGGGAGTCAACGCCAGCGAGATCGAGGTGGACTTCTGGACCAAGCAAGAAGCGAAAGAACCCGACAAGCACACGACGCCCGCAGGCCGCAGGCCGCCAGCGGTTAAGGACATCCTTCCGCGGGAACAGGTCTTCTCGATGATCGAGGAGAAACTTTCGGCCTTCCCCGGCGTCGCCATTGGCATCGGCCAGCCCATCAGCCACCGCATCGAGCACTTGCTCTCGGGCGTCCGCGCCCAGGTCGCCATCAAGATCTTCGGCGACGACCTCGGCACGCTCCGCACGCTCGCGGAGCAGACCAAGGCCGCGATGGAAGGCATCCCCGGCGTCGCCGACTTGCAGGTTGAGCAGCAGGTGCTGATCCCTCAGCTGCACATCAGCGTCAACCGCGCCGCGGCGGCCCGCGTCGGCTTCACGCCCGCGACGCTCACCGATGCGATGGAGACGGCCACCAAAGGCAAGGTCGTCGGCCAGGTGCTCGACGGCCTCAAGGTATTCGACATTACCCTGACCCTTGACGACCACCACCGCACCGATCCGACGGCGCTAGGCCTCGTGCGGCTGGTGTCTCCGACGGGCGCGATCGTGCTCGTGCAGGACGTCGCCGAGATCGTTGAGAGACTCGGCCCCAACGAGGTCCAGCGCGAGAGCCTGCGTCGCCGCATCGTTGTCTCCGCCAATGTCCGCGGGCGCGATCTGGGCTCGACGGTCGAGGAGATCAAGAAGTCCATCGGAATGGACGTCCAACTCCCGCAGGGGTACACGATCCAGTACGGAGGCTTGTACGAGGCCCAGCAGGAATCGACCCGCCTGCTGCTCGCCTTGGGCGCGGGCTCGCTCATCGCGATCTTCGTCATTCTTTTCACGCACTACCGCTCGGGCATGGTCGCCATCCAGATCATGCTCAACGTCCCCTTCGCGTTCCTGGGGAGCGTCGCCGCGCTTGCCATCACCCGCGAACCCTTCAGCGTGGCCTCGCTCGTGGGCTTCATCAGCCTCACCGGCATCGCCACCCGCAACGGCGTGCTGATGGTCAGCCACTACATCCACCTCATGACCGAGGAACGCCGCCCCTGGAGCAAGGAGCTCATCATCCAGGGCAGTCAAGAGCGAGTCGCCCCGGTGCTCATGACCGCCGTCACGGCGGGGCTGGGCCTGATACCGCTGGTGCTCAGCAAGGGCGAGCCGGGCAAGGAGATCCTGTACCCGGTCGCGGTCGTCATCCTCGGCGGGCTCATCACCAGCACGCTGCTTGACTTCTTCGTCACCCCGGCAGTCTTCTACCGCTTCGGCAAGACCGCCGCCGAGCGGCTGGCGCGGGAACACGCCGAGAAGCACGGCGAGCACACACCGAGCCAACCCGTGCCGACCACGATCAAAAGCCACTCAACACCCACCGTCGCCACACCAGTAGGGGCGAGCGATCGTGGCAGCTCGTCCGCCTCTGCATCACCCGAACCCGGCCGCTCAGCGGCCTCAGACCAAGGAGCCCAGTCATGATTCGTCTACGTCTTCCGGTCCTGTCGTTGATCCTCGCATCCGGCCTTGCACTCGCATCCGCGCCGAGTGCTCTCGCCCAGCACAGCCACGGCGATGACAAGCCGGGCGCAGGGGGGCAGCCCGGCCACAAGGACGACGGCCACGCGCACGGCGAAGTCGCCAAGGCCGGGTCGTTCGCCGATGCCGCCCAGCGCATCGCCGCCGATGTGAAGGCGTTGGACACTGCCCTCGCGAGCGGCTCCATCGCGAGCGTTTCGGACAAGGCAAACGCTGTCGCCACGCTCGCCAAGACACTCGGAGCGCTCGCGCTCGCCAAGGACAGCGGCGTGCCGCGCGAGAAGGTCAAGGACATCAACCTCGCGAGCAAGGAACTCGCCGAGGCGGCGGACAACCTGCACAACATCGCCGATGCCGGCGATGTCGCCAAGACCAAGGCGGCGTTCGCGCCGGTGAAGGCGGCGGCGGCGAAGGTCGCCGCGCTCTCGCCCGCGATGGCGGACGGGCACGACCACGGCCACGGCGCGGAGGCGGCTCCGGTCACGCATTCCGTTACGGTTGCTCCCGAAGGTGGAAAGGCGATCGAGGCGGGGAAGGCCGCGCTGATGGTCTTCACGCTTAAGGACGCCAACGGCACGCCCGTCAAGGATCTTGACACCGTCCACGAGAAGGTGCTGCACCTGCTGGTGGTGAGCAAGGACCTCTCGTGGTTTGCGCACGAGCACCCCACTCGGCGCGCAGATGGTGCGTTCTCGATGCCGATGACTTTCCCTGCCGGAGGCGAGTACACGCTGTACTTTGACTTCACGCCCAAGGGCTCGCCGCAGCAGGTGGTACCGGTGAAGGTGACGGCGACTGGAACGACGAAGGCCGCCGTTCCGCTGACGGTCGATGCGGACAAGCCCAAGACCATAGACGGTTTCACGGTCGCGCTCGACACTGAAGGGAAGATCAAGGCGGGCGGCAAAGCGCACATGTCGTTCACCATCACCAAGGACGGCACCCCCCCGCAGCCCGTCACCACGCTCCGCTCGTACCTGGGCGCGATGGGGCACCTGGTCATCATCAGCCAGGACGGAACACAGTTCGTCCACGCTCACCCGCACGAGGGTGGCGAGCACGGCGCAGGCGGCGCGGATGGGAAGAAGGACGACCATGCTGGAGGGGGGGCGGGGCACGGCAGCGCTGCGCCCAAGACGGCGGCCCAGACCGGCGGACCCAAGGTGGACTTCGAGGCCCACTTCAAGCAGCCGGGGACTTACAAGGCGTGGGGCCAGTTCAACGTCGGCACCGCTGAGAAGGAGCAGGTCTTGACCGTGCCCTTCACGTTCACCGTCGAGAAGGGCGCACTGGGTGCGGCCCCGGCCAACACCGTCTGCCCCATCACCGCCGACGCGGCGGATGCCAAGATCACCCGCGACTTCAAGGGCCAGGCCGTCGCCTTCCACGATGCGGCCTCCGCCGCCAAGTGGGAGAAGTTGAGCGACACCGACAAGATGAGCAAGTTCGTTTCAGCGATTGCGGCCTCTGCGGCCAAGGGTGGACATGACGGCGACGGAGGGGGGAACGACATGCCCGCGGGTGTGGATGCGGACGAAGAGCGGGCGCTCTACCTGACGCCCGGCGGCATCTACACCGAGGCCGACATCAAGGCCAACGGCTCGGTGACGGCGGGCGAGAAGTACAAGGGCAAGATGGCCAAGCACGACATGAAGCCCAAGGCCGGGGACAAGATCTGCCCGATCACGATGACCAAGGCGAACCCCAAGTTCACATGGATCATCGGCGGCAAGACCTACGAGTTCTGCTGCCCGCCGTGCATCGACGAGTACGTGCTGCTCGCCAAGACCTCGCCCAAAGAGGTCCTTGATCCCAGCGAGTACATCAAGAAGTGATCGTCGCCGCCGCGCTGGGGGAGAGCCGGCGCGGTGGCATCCCGTGTGCCCAGACCGATGGGCCGCCCATCGTTCGTTCAACAGTCCCAATCCAAGTTTCCCGGAGTCAAACCCATGAACAAAGCCCCCATCGTGTTCACCCGTTCACTCGCCGCGCTCGTGCTCGGCGCTGGAATCATCAGCGCCGCCGCCTGGGCGGCGCAGCCCCAGCCGCCGGCCTCTACGCCCACGCAACCCGCCGCATCAGCACCGGGCCAAGGTGCGTCCAAGCCCGTCAACAAACTCTGCCCCATCATGGAGAACGAGGTGGATGCCGAATCGCCCACGCGGCTGTTCAAGGGCGTCACTATCGGCTTCTGCTGCCCCGGCTGCGACCGCAAGTGGGACCGCAAGTCTGACGAGGCGAAGATGGCCATGTTGACCAAGATGGCACCCGAAGCGGTCGCGGCGATCAACGCGGCGAGCAACCCGGCCGTGAAGGTCGCCCGCGATTACCTCGCCGCGTGCGGCAAGGCCGACGCGACGGCGTTGAACGCGCTCTTCCTGGACAAGGGCCGCGCGACGGTGAGCGAGAACGCGGGCGATGAGGGGACGTGGGAGACGTACCGGGATCACCACCTGCTGCCCGAACTCAAGGAGATGCCCGGCTTCGTCATGACCGTGGCGAAGGAGGACGTGCAGACCTTCGGCACGACCTCGATCGTGCGGCAGATCGGCTCGTTCACTGTCCCCGACCCCAACCACCCCGATGCGCCGCGGAAGTTCCTCGCTGCCGTGACCTATGTCGTGGTGGACGACAGCGGCACACCCAGGATCGCGCACCTGCACTGGTCGAGCCGGGCGGAGAAGACAGCCGCCGCCGACGCCTCCGCGAAGCCCGAGACCGGGCACGGCGCGAGCGGCGGCCACGAGCACAAGTAATCGCAACCACCGTCCCGCTCCGCCGACGCGGCGTGGGCCGATTCATCGCCGGTCGACTCGCCGCACGGTGCGGCGGCTCGAGCGCGGCCCAGTCCCGGAGATCGTCCCATGAAACCCATCCAAATGCTTCTGATTTTCGCCGCCGCATCCGCGATGCTCACCCAAGGCTGCGCCGCCAGCAAGCACGATGTGGCCAAGGCGCAGGCCGGGCAGGTCTCTGTCTGCACCAAGTGCTACGACCAGATCCGCAAGGTGCGGAGCACCGGCGGCCCGCGTGGCGGCCTCGCGACGCACCGCACCATCACGACGCACATGTGCGAGGAGTGCAAAGACGAGGTGACCATCTACGAAAAGGACGGCGTGCTCATGGTCCGCTGCGCGACTTGCGCCCCCGAGGGCGTGGACTGCGACCGGTGCGTGCCCAAGGAGTGATCGAACGCGGCGCACACTAATTCGCGATTGGAGAACTCTCGCATGCTGTTCCAGGCCCGATCCCAGACCGTTCGTCCACTGCGGGTGGTCGCACCCGCCGTGCTCACAGTGCTGTCCATTTCCGGCGGCTGCACTTCGCTCGACCCCAAGGGGGACATCGACCGTGCAGCCTCAACCGTTGCGGAACGTTCGGGAGCGACAGCGGCGTGGACCGAGCCGTGGGAGTCGTCTCTGACCATGTGGGACGGACGATCGCCCCTCACCGTTGACCTCGCGCTGGCGATGGCGCTTCGCAATAACCGGGAGATTCGCTCGCAGGTCGAGCAGATCGCGGCGTCTCGGGCCGACCTCGTTCAGGCGGGGTTGCTCCCCAATCCCGTGGTTGGCCTGACGCTGCGGTTTCCCTTCGATCCGGTGAGCGGGGGCACGTTTATCGGGGCGCAGGTAGTGCAGTCGTTTACGGCCCTCTGGCTGCGCGACGGCAAGATCGAGGCCGCTGATGCGAGGCTCAATCAGACCGTGCTCGATATCTCCGACAAGGCGTTGCGGCTAGTGGCGGAGGTGAGGACGACCCACGCCCGTATCGACTTCGGCCAACGGGCGATCTCCCTCGCGGACGAGAACCTCACGACGATCCAACAATCGATCGACTCGCTCGACGCCCGCGTGCGTGGCGGCGAGGGCACTCCTTTCGATGTGAACCGGGCGAAGCAGCAGCAGGCGAAGGCGCAGGCCGAGCGGACGATCGTGATTCGCGACCTGGCCAAAGAGCGCCGTCGGATGCTCGAACTGCTCGGCTTCGCTGGCGAGGGCGCGGAGTGGACGGCGGTTGCGGGCCGGGCCGGAGCCCCCGTCATCGACGAGGCCACGGCGCTGACGCTCGCCAGTTCGCAGCGCCTGGATGTGGCGGCAGCACGTGCGATCGCCGAGGCGCATCGGGCCGATCTGTCCGTCGAAGAGCAAAGCCGCGTGAAGGACTTTGGATTGGGTGCTGACTTTGAGCGAGCGGCCGACGGGGCCAAGTCCGTTGGCCCGGTGCTTGAGGTTGCTGTACCGATCTTCGACACGAACCAGGCACAGATTGCCAAGGCTGGGTCCCTCGCCCGCGCGGCCCTCGCAAACTTTGAAGCGGCGTCACAGCGGGCGGTGCGTGAGGCTCGCGTCGCGTGGGTCGAGCTCGACAGCGCCTTGCGTCTCGTTGACCAGTACCGTTCCACAGTGCTCACGCTCTCCGAGCGGAATCTTGCACTCGCGGAGGCCGCCCTCAAGGCGGGGCAGGCGGATGTGACGGTCCTGCTGGAATCGCAGCGGGAGCTGATCGACGCGCGGGCGAGGCTCAACGAACTTGAACGTCAGGCGGCGATCGCCCACATCGAACTGGAGTATGCGGTTGGCGGTGGACTTACAAGCCCACTATCCCCCGCCCGTGATCCACTGGACCGAGGCCCAGCCAGCAATGGAGCGGCGACCCCACCCAGTAGTTTGGGTGAAGCACCGTCCGGAGAGCACCCATGAACAAGTACCACCGGATCATTCCGATCGGGATCATCATCCTTGCGGGACTCGGCGGCTGCACGGGTACTCCGACTGCCTCCGAACGGAAGGCCCGATCCGATGTTGACACTGTGCGATCGATGTACCGCCCGGGGGAGGCGAAGCCGACGCTCCCGAACCTCTCGAAGGACTCGCCCCTCGCCGACTACCTGCGCTTCGCCATGCTCAATAACCCGAGGGTCGAGGCCGAGTACTACGCATGGGCGGCGTCGGTCGAGCGGATCACGGGGGCGAGGTCGCTGCCCGACCCCCGGATCACCTTTGAGGCCGACATCACAAGCGTGATCGAGACGGTCATGCCGGGTCTGATGATCGACATTCCCGGCCCTGGCAAGCTGCGCGCCGCGGGAGATGTCGCAGCGGGTGAATCCCGCGCGTCGTACTTCAAGTTCGAGATCGAGGTGCTCAGGACCGCGATGGCGCTCAAGTCCGCGTACTTCCGCCTGCACTTCCTCGAAGACACGCTCCGGGTGCAGCGGGAAACACTGGCTCTCTTGGGAGACCTCGAGACTCAGGCCCAGCAGCAGGTCGCGGCGGGCCGCAGCGGCATCCAGGATGTGCTGCGTGCCCAGATTGACCGGGAGCAGCTCGCGACGCAGATTGCGAACCTTGAAGACTCCCGTGGTGTTCTGCTCGCGGAGTTCCGCTCGGCCCTGGGTCTGCGCCCGGATGACCCGACGGTGCCGGTCCCAGACACATTTGAAGCGTCGCCACCCCCACCACCAGCGGACCAGATCCTCGCGCTCGCCGCGGCCCACAATCCTCAGCTGCGGCAGATGGAAGCAGAGGTGCGGCGCGGCGAGGCGATGATTGACCTCGCCAGGACCAGCCGAGTGCCGGACTTCTCGATCGGCATCGAGGCCGATGTGAAAGCAAGCCCGGTGATGTGGCGTCCCACAGGGAGCATCACGCTCCCGATCTGGCGCGACAAGATCGCCGCGGAGATTGCCGCGGCGCAGTTCGAGAAAAAGTCGTCCCAGGCCAGACTCTCCGCCGAGCAGATCGGAGTCGCCGCGGACCTGGCGTCGATGCTCTATATGTACCGCGAGAGCACGCGGAACATTGACCTATACGCAACGACGCTTCTGCCCAAGGCCCATCAATCGCTCGACGCCGCACGTTCTGGCTATGCGGTCGGGCGATCGTCATTCCTCGATGTCATCGACGCCGAGCGTCAGTTGCTGGTCTTCGACCTCTCGCTTGTCGAGGCTCGCACGCAGCGCGAGCTGTCCCTCGCGTCACTCTCTCTGCTTATCGCCGGCACCGCGCCCGAGGGTGCTCCCATCTTGCCGACCGCTCCTGCCCCGTCAAAGGAGGCCAACCCGTGAAACGCAGCACAGCCATCGTCCTCGTGTCGCTCATAGTTCTCGTCGCGACGGGGGCTGGATACCTCTTCGGCTCCGCCCGCTCGGGCGCAGGCGGACGACCGAACGCCACTGGAGTCTCCGGAGGGGTGACCGATGTTCCTCCAATAGCCAAGCAGGTCTATACGTGCTCGATGCACCCGCAGGTGCGTCTTGACCAGCCGGGCAACTGCCCGATCTGCGAGATGCCGCTGATTCCCGCGGCGTCGGCCACCACCGCGTCCGGGGAGGCACCGATGCTCCAACTCTCGGAGCACGCCGTGTCGATGGCCAGCGTCGAGACCGTCGCCATCGAGCGCCGACCTCTTTCGCGTGACCTTCGCGCCGTGGGCCGCATCGAGTACAACGAGTCGTCGCTCGCGACCATCACGCCGCGTGTTGACGGCTTCGCCGAGCGGCTCTTCGTGAGCTTCACGGGCGTTGAGATCCGCAAGGGCGATCACCTTGCGGAGGTGTACAGCCCCGAGCTGCTCGTTGCCCAACAGGAACTCCTCATCGCCCTGCAGGCCGGCGTTGGGGGGGGCGGCAACTCGCTCGCCGAAGTGGCCAAGACCAAGCTGCGACTGCTGGGATTGACCGAGCAACAGGTCACGGACCTGGTCGAGAAGAAGCAGACCACCGACCGGGTGACGCTGTATTCCCCCATCAGCGGCACCGTCATCGAGAAGAGCATCGTCGAGAAGGCTTCGTTCAAGGCCGGAGACGCTCTCTACCGCATCGCTAACCTTGACAGCGTCTGGGTCTATCTGGAGATCTACGAATACGACCTTCCGTGGGTGCGCTACGGACAACAGGTGCGGATCACAGCGCAAGCAATCCCCGGACGGACGTTCGATGGAGTCGTGACGTTCGTCCAGCCAGTCGTCAATGAGCAGTCCCGCACGGTTCGCGTGCCGGTCTATGTGGACAACAAGGACCATGCCCTCAAGCCAGGCATGTTTGTGACGGCGCTGATTGCCGCGGAACTCACCAGCGAGGGACGGGCCGCGGCGACGGGCGTCGAGGGTCGCTACTCGTGCCCGATGCACCCCCAGGTGCTCGCGGATGCGGCGGGCGAGTGCCCCATCTGCCAGATGCCGCTGGAGAAGATCCCGGATGGCGCGGCCGTCACAGCAGTGCAGGACCAACACGCCATCCATGACACACTTACTCCCGCTCCGGTCGCGGCCAAGTACTACTGCCCTATGAAGTGCGAGGGCGAAAAGACTTATGACCAGCCGGGGCGCTGCCCGGTCTGCAACATGAAGCTCAAGGAGGTGCCGGTCGTGCCCGCAGCTACCGCCCAAGGCTCGGGGGTGCTCGCCGTCCCCGTCTCCGCGGTGCTGGACAGCGGAACTCGGCAGATCGTGTACATCGAGAAGTCGAGAGGGCTTTTCGAGCCGCGAGAACTCACGCTCGGTCCACGCGCGGGCGAGTACTTCGCGGTTCTTGCGGGGCTCGCCGAAGGAGAGCGGGTGGTCACGCGGGGGAACTTCCTGATCGACAGCCAGTTCCAGGTCACCGGGCACCCCAGCCTCTTCTATCCCGGAGGGCTGCATGCGTCCATGGGCCACCAGCACGCAGGGACCGCCGCGCCCGGCGGCCCGAACGCTTCGACGCCACCGGCTCCGTCGGCACCATCGGGCGATAAATCACCTCAGCCCGTGCAATCACCGGCTGGCCACAAGCACTGAACGGAGGAGCGACTCATGGTGAATGCCATCATCCGTTGGTGCATGAAGAACACGTTCCTGATGCTCCTGATCATCATGGGCATCTGCGCAGCGGGCTACTGGGCGGTGACGCGCACGCCCGTTGATGCGATCCCCGACATCGGCGAGAAGCAGGTCATCGTCTACGCCGACTGGGAGGGCCGCAGCCCGCAGGATGTGGACGACCAGGTCACCTACCCGCTGACGACGAGCCTCACCGGGACGCCGGGCGTCAAGTCCATCCGCTCTATGTCCGGCTTCGGCTTCTCAATGGTGTTCGTGATCTTCGAGGACAAAGCCGATTACTACTGGGCCCGGTCGCGCGTGCTCGAACGCATGAACGTGGCGCAGCAGCGGTTGCCTGCGGGTGTTACGCCGGTGCTCGGGCCCGATGCGACTGCGCTCGGACAGGTGTACTGGTACACCGTCGAGGGTGAAGGGTTCGACTTGGCCGAGCTGCGCTCGATCCAGGACTGGTACGTTCGGTATCAGATGCAATCCGTTCCGGGCGTCAGCGAAGTGGCCAGCATCGGCGGCTTCGTCAAGCAGTACCAGATCGACCTGAACCCGGACAAGATGCGGGCCCACCGCGTCACGATGATGGATGTGTACGACGCTGTCCGCAAGAGCAATATCGACGTGGGTGCGAAGGTCGTCGAGAAGAGCGGCGTCGAGTTCTTCATCCGCGGCCTGGGCTTCATCAAGTCAATCGAGGACCTTGAACGGGTCGTTATCCGTCAGGAGGGTGGGACGCCGCTCTACCTCAAGAGCGTGGCCACGGTGCAACTCGGCCCGGACTTCCGGCGCGGGGCGCTCGACAAGGGCGGCGTCGAGGCCGTGGGCGGCGTGGTGCTGATGCGCTACGGCGAGAACCCGCGGG
>JAFLCM010000369.1 GCA_017303565.1 Planctomycetota bacterium | reverse complement strand
ATGCTCGTCCCCGTCATGCAACCGAAGAGCAGCCGCTCGCCGGCCTCCACGCCGCCCGTCATTCGAAGACCACCTTCATCCGCGCCTCGCCCTTCTTCACTTCCCACTTCGCCCTGACCGTCACGCTCAACCCCTTCACCACGAACCCCGGCGGCACGCCGGGCCTGTCCGATTTCACCAGTTCCAGAGTCGCGGCCTTGGCCTTGTTCCCGCTCGCCGGCGCCTCGAACAGCGACTCATCGCTCGCCGACCACACCCGCTTCACCCCCTCGCTCGTCCGCGTCAGCCGGAACCCGCCCTCCTGCAACTCCTTCTTCAGGTCCGCGATCGTCTCGACCGCGACCCCCGCTTTCGTCAGTTCCTCCGCCCCCGCGCCGAGAAACTCCAATCGGTCGATCGCCGTCGACACCGCGTCGGGCTCGATGGTGTCCGTCATGTACTTCTTCCACGCCGCCTCGAACGGCGCGACGTCGCCCGACTTGAATGCCTTGGCGAACGCCGACTTCGCCGACTCGCCGCGGCTGGTCATGCGGATGAACTCCGCGAACGCCGGCGTGTACTTCCCGCTCTCCGCGTGGATCAAGAAGTGGCACATCGACCACGCCTGGTCGTACATCAGCCCGGCCCGCGGCCCGCCCTTGTTCACGTGCCCGATCCACTCGTCGCCAGACATCGTAAGCATCGCATCGAACCCCCACGTCGCCTTGTTCCGGATCGACAGCACCAGCGCCTGGATGCTCTCCTCCGGCGCGGCCCCGAGTTTCATCCTCCCCTTCGCCACGAACGCCCGCCCGAAATACTCCGCCAGCCCCTCGTTCACCCAGATCGGCAGCCCGTCTCCCAGACGCAGGTGCGCGAACTGGTGGAAGCCCTCGTGCTGCAGCGTGTGCAGCAGTTCCGTCTGGCTCTGCCCCTCCACCCACGCCGCCAGCCCCGCCTCCTGCGCGCTGGCGAAGAAGATCCCCGCCGTGTTCGCCGCGTTGATCCCCTTGCCGCTCAGGTAGTCCATGTACGCCGACCGCGTCGAGAACAGGTACATCCGCACCGCCTGGCTGTTCTTGGCGTTGAAGTCGCGGAACCGGTTCACGTACTCCTGGAACACGATGTCCATGTGCGCGGCGATCGGCCTGGCGTCCGCCTGCGCCATGTCCGTGTACACCTCGTAGCACCTGCTGTTGAACCGCGTCAGCGACTGCGCCGTCGCGCCCGCCGCCACCACCAATACCCACAGCAGGATCGTCAGCGTCCGCGTCATCGAGAAACCTCCGGACCGGGTTCGGAGCCCGATGGTAACCGCCCGCCGACAGTGTTCCCTCCGGCACCTATCCTCTTCCCCCCATGGCGACCGCACCCCACGTCATCACCCGCTTCGCCCCCAGCCCGACCGGGCACCTCCACATCGGCGGGGCCCGCACCGCCCTGTTCTGCTGGGCCTACGCCCGCCGCACCGGCGGCACCTTCCTCATCCGCATCGAGGACACCGACCAGGCCCGCTCCTCCGAGGCCTCCGCCCACGGCATCCTCAAGGACCTCGCCTGGCTGGGCATCCTGTGGGATGAAGGGCCGGAACTGCCTTTGGTGGCACCGGTCTCCGACCGGTGCGGACCAACAGGCTCGCCCGCGCAAGTCTTTTCGAAAACCAGCCCCGGCGCGCCGCTCCTCGCCCAGCACGGGTCGGAGACCCGTGCCACCGGGACCATCGGCGGCAACCCCCGGGGCGTCGGCTCGTTCTACCAGTCGCAGCGGCTCGACGTCTACAACGCCGTCATCACCGACATGCTCGCCCGCGGGCTGGCGTACGCCGACTTCTCGCCGCCCGAGAAACTCGCCGAGGCCCGAAAGGCCGCCGAGGCCGCCAAGCAGACCTTTCGCTACCACCCGCCCGCCGCGGAGATCGCGCCGCTCGACGAGCAGCAGCGCCGCATCGCCGCCGGCGAGAAGCACGTGATCCGCTTCCGTGCAAACGAGGAACCCGTCCGCGTCACCGACGAGGTTTTGGGCGAGGTCGCCTTCGGCGCCGGCGAGGTCGACGACTTCGTGCTCCGCAAGGCCGACGGGTACCCGACGTACCACTTCGGCGTGGTGGTCGACGACGAGAAGATGGGCGTGACCCACGTGCTCCGCGGGCAGGAGCACCTGATGAACACGCCGAGGCACGTCGCGCTGCAGCAGGCCCTGGGCTACCGCACGCCGGTCTACGCCCACATGCCGCTGATCTTCAACGACCAGGGCGCGAAGATGAGCAAGCGCGAGCGCGACCAGACCGCCCGCAAGGCCGTCAAGGACGCGAAACTCGCGGGGCCGCCCGCGGGCGCGTCCATCGACGCCGCGGCGTTCACGGCCTGGCTCGGCGACACCAAGCGCCAACTCGAAACCGGGGAGCTCGAATCGCTCGCCGCGGCGATGAACCTGGCGCTCCCCGAAGTCAGCGTCGACGACTTCCGCAAGGCCGGCTACCTGCCCGAGGTCATCTGCAACTTCATCGCGCTGCTGGGCTGGAACCCCGGCGAGAACCGCGAGAAGTTCGGGATGGAGTTCCTCGCCGCCAACTTCGACCTCGCCCGCATCGGCAAGACCAGCGCGCGTTTCGACCGCAAGAAACTGCTGTCGTTCAACGCCGACGCCATCGGCGCGATGCAGGACACCGACCTCGCCGCCCGCCTTTTGGAATGGTGCGCCGAGTACGCCCCCGCCGAGGGCGAGCGCCTCCGCGCCCTGGGAGCAGAGCGCCTCGCGCTGCTGGCCCGCGCCGTGAAGCCCCGCGCCCGCACGCTGAAGGAAGCCCTCAGGCCCGCCGCCTTCGCGCTCGTCTCCGATGAGGAACTCGCGTTCGACCCCGCGGCGGCGGATAAGGTGCTCAAGGCCAACGCCGGCGCGGGGCGTGCGCTCCTGCTCGACCTCGCCAAGGTGCTCGCGGCCCTCGAACCCTTCGAGCCGCCGGCGATCAACGCCGCCATCGAGGCCTTCGCGGCGGGTCGGAGCCTCAAAACCGGCGATGTGGCCCAGCCCCTCCGCGTGGCCGTCACCGGCTCGACGGTCAGCCCGGGCCTGGGCGAAACCCTCGCGGTCCTTGGCAAGGCGAGCACGATGAAGCGGATCGAACGCTGCGCCGCGGCGTGCGGGTGACCCCTACCGCTCGCCCTTCTCGCGTCCCTCGAACGTTCGCACACCGGCGGGGGCGTCGGGCTTTTCCTGCCAGTCTTCCGCCACCGGGAGCGTGAGCGCGCTGGGGCAGGTCTTGCGGTAGCCGAGCAGGCGTACTACTTCGAGCACGTCGGTCCAGGTGGGGAAGGTCTTGGCGTTGGCCTTTTTGAAGGCGTCCATGGCGACGAGGAACAGGAACTGTTCCTTGTTCATCTCGCCTTCTTCGGCGGCCTTGGTGAAGTCGGTGCGGCGGCGTCCGGGGCCGCGCCGGCGTTCGAGGCCGCTGGCCGAGGGGTCC
>JAFLCM010000368.1 GCA_017303565.1 Planctomycetota bacterium | reverse complement strand
GGGCGCGTGCGTGGGGCTGATCGAAACGCTTGTGAACCGGCTGGGGCACGAGCGGGTGAGGGTGAGGCGGCGGACGGGTTCGCACGTGCCGGAGCGGGCGGCGGAGAGCACGGGGGCGCTGGGGTCGGCGGCGCTAGGGTCGGCGGCGCTGGGCGCGGCGGGGCTTGGAACAGGCAATGAGGAAGCGGTCGGTCCGGCATGGTGGTCGCGGCCCACGCGGCTGTTCAACCCGGCGCGTCCGGCGCGGGTGGTGGCGTTGTCGCCGGACGGGCCGGTGCGGCTGGTGATGTGGGAGGGCGGCGAGCGCGAGGTGGACGCGTGCGCCGGGCCGGAGCGAATCGCGCCGGAGTGGTGGCGCGGGGAAGGGCCGACGCGGGACTACTTCGGCGTTCGCGAGCGCGGCGGGGCGTGGCTGTGGCTGTACCGGGAGGTGGAGACGGGGAGGTGGTTCGTGCAGGGGGTGTGGGGGTAGGCGAGCAGAACTCAGAGCGAGGAACTCAGAGCTCAGATTCGGAAATGGCACAAAGCACGGATTCAAATGGCACATCGCAAATGGCAAATGGCAAATCTGGCGCATCGCGCACCGCGCATCGCGCATCGCGCACTGCGCATCGCGCACTGCGCATGGCGCACGGCGATCTTGAATGGTGAGTGAGGCTTGGCACATCCCGGGTGGTGAGGGGCGTTACGCCGAACTGGCGGTGACGAGCAACTGCACGTTCTTGACGGGGGCGAGTCACCCGGAGGAGTTCGTGGCGCGGGCTCAGGAGTTGGGGCACGTGGCGGCTTCGGTGTGCGACCTGCACACGCTGTGCGGCGTGGTGCGGGCGCACGTGGCGGCGAAGGGGCTGGGGATGCCCCTGGCGGTCGGGGCGCGGGTGCGGGCGGGGGGAGCGCCCCCGGGGGAAGAGCCGGCGGGTGGGGGATCGGAGAATGGCACCGTTGAGATGCTGCTGTTCGCGGGCTCGCGGGGGGCGTACTCGGGGCTGTGCCGTCTGCTGACTCTGGGCAAGCGGCGGGTGCCGAAGGGGGAGTGCCACCTGACGCTGCACGACGTGCTGGATCGTCAGGCGGGCCTGCTCGCGGTGGTGATGCCGCCGGCGCGGCTGGACGACGGGTTCGCGCGGACGCTGCTCGGGCTGCGGGGGGTGTTCGATGAGGACCGCCTGTCGCTGGGGCTGCGCCGGGACTTCGGTCCCGATGACGCCACGCGGCTGTGGCAGGTGGCGACGCTTGGGAAGCGCGTGGGCGTGAGCACGCTCGCCGTGAACGACGCGCTGTACCACGCACCTGAAAGGCGGGCGCTGCAGGACGTGGTGACGTGCGTGCGGCTGGGGTGCACGGTGGAGCGGGCGGGGCATCGGCTGGCGGCGCACGCGGAGCGGCACCTGAAGCCGGCGGTGGAGATGAGGCGGCTGTTCGCGGGGTACGAGCACGCCGTGGAGCGGGCGGCGGAGACGGCGCTGCGGGCGGCGGCGTTCTCGATGGACGAGGTGAAATACGAGTACCCGGTGGACTGCTGCCCTCGGGGCGTGGAGCCGGCGGCGCACCTGGCGGCGCTCACGTGGGCGGGGGCGCGGGGGCGGTACCCGGGCGGCGTGCCGGAGAAGGTGCGCGGCGCGCTGGAGCACGAACTGGCGCTGATCAGGGAACTGCGGTACGAGGCGTACTTTCTGACGTGCCACGACCTGGTGTCGTTCGCGCGGTCGCGGGGGATCGTGTGCCAGGGGCGCGGGGGAGCGGCGAACTCGGCGGTGTGCTACTGCCTGGGGCTGACGGAGGTGGACCCGGCGCGGTTCAACCTGCTGTTCGAGCGGTTCATCAGCCGGGCCCGGAACGAGCCGCCGGACATCGACATCGACTTCGAGCACGAGCGGCGCGAGGAGGTGATCCAGTATTTGTACGAGAAGTACGGGCGCGACCGGGCGGCGCTGACGGCGGTGATGGTGACGTACCGGGGGCGGTCGGCGGTGCGCGACGTGGGCAAGGCGATGGGGCTGCCCGCCGACACCGTGGACGCGATGGCGAAGGGGCTGGACGTGTGGAGCGGCAGGCCCAAGGGCGAGCGGGTGCGCGAGGCGGGGGTGAACCCCGATGAGCCGCTGGTGCGGAAGGTGCTGGAGTTGTCGTCTGAACTCGTCGGGTTCCCGCGGCACCTGTCGCAGCACGTGGGCGGGTTCGTGATCACGCGGGAGACACTCGACGGGCTGGTGCCGGTGGAGAACGCGGCGATGGAGGGGCGGACGGTGATCGAGTGGGACAAGGACGACCTCGACGCGATGGGGATCCTGAAGATCGACGTCCTGGGGCTGGGGATGCTGTCGTGCGTGTCGCGGACGCTGGAGATGCTGGGGGCGGAGCGCGGCGTCTCGGGTCAAGGCGGTTCGGTGCGAGCGCTGCGTGAGCTGCTGGCGGCGCCGCAGGAAGAGGCGGTGTACGACATGATCTGCCGGGCGGACACGCTGGGGGTGTTCCAGATCGAGTCGCGGGCGCAGATGTCGATGCTGCCGCGGCTGCGTCCGCGCGAGTTCTACGACCTGGTGATCGAGGTGGCGATCGTGCGCCCGGGGCCGATCCAGGGCAAGATGGTTCACCCGTACCTCCGGCGGCGCAACGGCGAGGAGGCGGTGACGTACCCGAGCGAGGAGGTGCGGGGGGTGCTGGGGCGGACGCTGGGGGTGCCGCTGTTTCAGGAGCAGGCGATGCAGCTGGCGATCACGGCGGCGGGTTTCACGCCCGACGAGGCCGACGCGCTGCGCCGGTCGATGGCGGCGTGGAGGCGCAAGGGCGACCTGATCTACAGGTTCGGGGCGAAACTGATCGAGGGGATGACGGCGCGCGGCTACTCGCGGGAGTTCGCGGAGCGGTGCTTCGAGCAGATCAAGGGCTTCAGCGAGTACGGCTTCCCGGAGTCGCACGCGGCGAGTTTCGCGCTGATCGTCTACGCGTCGTGCTATCTGAAGCGGCGGCATCCGGCGGCGTTCGCGGCGGCGCTCATCAACAGCCAGCCGATGGGCTTCTACGCGCCGGCCCAGATCGTCCGCGACGCGAAGGAGCACGGCGTGGAGGTGCTGGGCGTGGACGTGAACCGCAGCGCCTGGGACTGCACGCTCGAGGGGGCGGACGCCCGGACCCGGGCGGGCGACGGGACCGCGCCCGCGGCGTGGGGACAGTCCGGGCCTTCGCTGCGGCTGGGGATGCGGCTGGTGAAGGGCATGAGCGAGCGCGAGGCGGGGATGATCCGCGCCGCGGTGGAGCGCCACGGCGTGTTCAAATCGGTGCTGGGCCTGGCGCGGGCGTCGGGCGTGGGCACGGGGACGCTGCGCCGGCTGGCGCGGGCGGACGCGTTCGGCTCGATGGGCCTTTCGCGCCAGAGCGCGCTGTGGGCGGTCAGGGCGATGAAGGACGACGAGGCGCTGCTGTTCGAGCACGCCCTGCGCGAGGGCGG
>JAFLCM010000367.1 GCA_017303565.1 Planctomycetota bacterium | reverse complement strand
GGCGGGGGGTGAGCGGGGCGGGGAACTGCAGCAGGACGCGTTCACCCGCGCGAGTGGTCACGCGGCGGAGGTCGAGCGACGGGCGGGCGGTGGTGTCGATCGTGCCCGACGCGAGGCGGATGGCCTTGCCCGCGAGGGGACGGCTCGAGGGCTGGGCGCCGTCCTGAGCGAACGCGGCGACCGCGAACACGCAGACGCCCAGCGCGGAACGGATGACGGCAAGTTCAGGGTTGAAGGGCACTGGGGTCGGCTCCGAGAGTTCGCGGCGGGCGGTCCACATTTATCGGCGGATCGGGCGCGGCGATTCGCCTTGGGGAGACGCTCGGCAGCATTCGGATCAGTCCATCGATCCGGTTTCGCGGAGTCAAGGATGTCCAAGAAGTGGGGCGGCGGGCCGGGAATGGCCGAGCGTTGTTGTGCTCCCGGTCGGGTGCGGGGTCTCCCGGCTTGACATCCCGCGCTCGGGAAAGTCTGATAAGGAAGCGTTCGGCTGTTTCGTGGATGGAACCGGGGGAGTCCCTTCCCCGCCCCCGGAGGCTTCGGAGGAACGACATGACGGGATCGACCCAGGCACGCTCATCGAGGCGCGGTTGTGTGGCGGCGGTCACGCTGGTGTGCGTGGCGGGGTCGGCGGCGGTCGCCCAGAACGACCCCACCCGCCAGTTGGAGCGGGCGCTGCGCTCCGCGGACCAGTCGTGGCGGCTGATGGTCGACCCGAATCTCGGGATCGCGGAGCGGTCGCAGTTGGACGTGGGGGGATCGTTCAGTTTCTTCTTCCTGAACCTGAACGACAGCAACGGGAACCACCGTCGGCTGTTGCAGCCGGAGTTCCAGCTCTTCGGGCGGGCGAGCATCGACGGAGCGCACAACTTCTTCGTGCGCTCGCGGTTCCAGTACCAGGACTTCTCGCCGGGGGACTCGTTCGACGGGCGGGGCGACGAGTGGACGACGCCGTTCCTCGACCGGTACGTGTACGAGTTCGACTACGCCAAGAGCGTGGCGGCGTACCAGGGCAAGTCGATCGACTGGAACTTCAACCTGAAGGTCGGTCGCCAGTTCGTGGACTGGGCCGAGGGCGTGACGCTGTCGGAGGCGCTGTACGCGGTGCGGCCGACGCTGACGCTGGGGCGGTGGTCGATCGAGGGTCTGGCGGGGGTGACGCCGGCGGACCGGAGCATCACCGACTGGGATTCGAGCCGGGCCGGCTTCGACCACGACACCAAGCGCGGGTACTTCGGCGGGCTGGTGTCGTACCGGTTCCAGAACGCGACCAAGCTGTTCGGGTACGTGCTGCACCAGCAGGACTACAACGACGACGACGACCCGCGCTCCGGCTTCGCGGGCATCGTGAACGACGCGGAGTTCGAGTACAACTCCACGTACGCGGGTGTCGGCATCGAGGGCACGTTCGGGCGGAACTTCGTCTACCTGGGCGAGTTCGTGTACCAGTTCGGAGAATCGCAGTCCGACCCCCTGCAGGGGCCTCAGCAGAGCGAGGACGTCTCGGCGTTCGCGGGGCGGGCGCAGCTCGCGTACCTGTTCCTCGACGACCGGCTGTCGCGGGCGGACGTCGAAGTGCTGTTCGCCACCGGCGACGACGACCGCCTGGCGACCACCAGCGGGACGATCGGCGGCAACCAGCCCGGGACCGACGACAACGCGTTCAACTCGCTGGGGTTCGTCAACACGGGTCTGGCGTTCAGCCCGGCGCTGAGCAACCTGGTGACGTTCCGGCTGGGCGCTTCGAGTTTCCTTTTCAACAGCGTGCGGGAGTTCGAGCAGCTGCAGTTCGGCGTCGACTTCCTGGTCCACAACAAGTTCGAGTCCGACGGGCCGATCGAGGAGCCGACGGACGACAGCTCGTACCTGGGCTCCGAGATCGACGCTTCGGTGAACTGGCGGCTGACGTCGGACCTGGCGCTGCTGCTGCGCTACGGCGTGTTCTTCCCCGGCGACGCGATCACGGGGGAGACCGAGGTCCGGCACTTCGTTTTCACGGGTTTCACTCTTTCGTTCTGAGGCGATCGAGCGTCCGCGCTTTCCTTCCCGCACCCGATCCGCGAACTCCTATGAAGAACCGCCACCTGCTCGCTGCCTTGGCTGTCCCGGTGCTCGGCGTGTCGCTCGCGCTGTCGGGCGGGTGCTCGCGAACGATGGTCCGTGAGCCGCTGCCGGTGGACGGGGCCAACTCCGCCGACCTGGAGAAACAGCTGGATTTCTGGCACTCCTTGCCGGGGCGATCCGCGGTGAGCAACAACGAGGGTCTGCACGGGCTGATCCTGTTTCTGGAGGGGCAGGACCCGCACGAGACGTACGACGCGCGGGTGTCGTACGCGAAGGAGAAGGGCTGGCTGCCGGGGAGTTTCAACGAGCCGGGCGAGATGGTGATGCAGCGGGGCACGCTGGCCCGCGCGATCGCCAAGGGCGTGGACATCAAGGGCGGGGTGATGATGCGCGTCACCGGCGGGAACGCCCGCTACGCCGCCCGGGAGTTGCAGTACCTGGGCATCATGGGCGAGAGCACGGACATGCAGGCCCTGAGCGGGCTTGACTATGTCGGGGTGATCTCGAAGGTGCAGGACTGGCAGACGACCGAGGAGATCCGCAAGCAGACCAAGCGTCCGGCGGCGAAGATCCGCCCGGTGCCGCCGCGGGAGGAGAACAGCGCCGCGGGGCAGGCGGGAGAGGGTCAATCGGGCACGGGCCCGACCGAAGGCGGCCAGACCGAGGCTCCCGCTCCGGAAGGCACCGCCCCGGCGGGCGAGCCCGCGCAGGCCCCCGAGCCGCAGAAGGCCGAGCCGGGTCAGTCGGAGCCCAAGCCGGGCTGATCGGCTCTGTTGCTGATCGGCGGTTGGTTGACCGATCCGTGTCACCGATCCCGCGACAGGAGGTTGCGACCGGGTCATGGCGAGCATCCGCGACTGGTTCCGTCCGCGCCCCCGCGAGAAGCAGGACCGCGCCCGCAAGATGGCGCGGGTGCAGTGGGGGATCGGTCTGGGGATCGCGCTGTTGGTGCTGGTTCTGAGCCGGATGGGGGCGCTGGAGCGGCTCGAGTACCCGCTGCTGGACTTCAACGCGAGGAACTTCACGGCGTTCTCGCCGCCGCCGGCGTCGAAACTGGTGATGGTGGCGATCGATGATCAGTCGATCACGAGCGTGGGAAAGTGGCCGTGGCCGCGCGAGCTGATGGCGGGGGTGATCCGAGAGTTGCACCGCGCGGGCGCCGGGGTGATCGCGCTCGACTTGCTGCTCGATGATCCGCAGGCACCGCGGATCGAGGGCGACGTGCGTGACCCGGCGTCGCTGCGGCTGGTTGACGGCGATGCGGAACTGGCTGCAGCGATCCGCGAGCACGGGAAGGTGGTGCTGGGGGGCAGTTTCAACATCCACCTGCGGGGCGCGGCCCAGAAAGAGGAAGGGCGCCTGAAGTCAGTGCCGCTGGCGGACGTGATCCGC
>JAFLCM010000366.1 GCA_017303565.1 Planctomycetota bacterium | reverse complement strand
GACTTGTCCTGCAGCTACTGCTCAACGACCAATCAAGACACTTATCACGAATCGACGTCCTTACGGGAGATCCACGTCGAGCCCGAGACCCTTCCGCCGGACGACCCATACGACGACGAGGTGGGGGGCTTTGGAGGCAGCGACCCCGCCATCAGTGCTCGCTTCGAGCCGCAAGTCCCCCCCTTCGTCGGGCGGCAGTCGTTGCAACCCTCGAAGAGATTGAACGCAGAGGAGGCGAAGGAGGAAGACAGCGACCGACAAATCGACAACAGTAACAGTTTCAGCAGCGCCGATGGCGCTCAGGAAGCCGGTAGAACGGTCCCCGCTTGGGTCGCCGCGTCGGGGGGAAACCTCTTTCCCTGCGCCGACGTGTCTGATTCGGCTACTGGGAACGACTCCGCCGCCGTCGTCACCGAGCTCCTCGAGTCTCTGCGGCCGTCGCGGAAAGGATCGTCGCCGCCTCCGTCGTCGGCCCCGCCAACCTCATCGAACGCCCCCACCCGACCATGGGCGGCGAGGACTTCTCCTATTACGGCACCCACGCTCCCGCGTCGTTTTTCTTCCTCGGACAAATGAAACCCAAACAAGCCTCCGCCCACGCCCTGCACACCCCCCAGTTTGACTTTTGCGACGAAGCCCTCGGGGTTGGCACCGAGATGATGGCGGGATTGGCCCTGATCCCGGTGGGATGATGGGACTTTCTGTCTTGAAACGGGCGGAAATCGGCCATGAATCCGGCGGATTGTCAGGGGCACCCGCTTGACACCGGGGCGTTGTGGGTCAAACTGTCAACTAGGTTGAGAGGGAATTGAAACACGTCTGCGGCGCGTTGCCGCTGCGCTCTGTTCACAGAGCGGTCCATGCACCTCTCAACGAAACACGTGACTGACACGGCGTCCGCCGCGATCGGTGGGATCGCGCGCCGTTCAGAGACTTTGAGGAGTGCTGAGACATGTCGAAGATTCTCGCTGCCACCGCCATCGCCTGCTTCGCCGGTTCCGCCCTGGCCATGGGCCAGGACCCGCAGATCCAGACGCTGACCCGTAACTCGCAGCTGCTCGAGCAGCAGTACAACCCCAACCGCGTCGCGGGCGTCACCGTTTGGGACACCATGTACGGCACCGCCCCGTCCACCACCGGCGGCTCGCCCCGCACGTACATCGGCGGCGCGATCGGCTCGCTCGGCAACGCCGCCGGCAGCGGCCCGATCACCCTCACCGGCCTTGACTGCACCATGGTCAACACCACCGGCGCCACAATCAACAACATCGTCGGCATCCGCCTGAACGTCACCATCTGGGGCGCGTACACCGGCCTCACCGGCGCCGCCGACCTCGTCTTCGGCAGCCAGCTCGCCCAGGCCTCCGCCGACTTCACCCTGACCACCCCCCTCAGCCTCGCTACCAACACCTACATCCCCTTCGGCAACGACTTCGCCGCCGGCCCCAGCGCCGCCCTCGCCGGCATCGACCTCTCCACGCTGAACATCACCCTGCCCAGCCTCACCTCGATCGCGGGCATCTCCTTCAACTGGCAGCTGAACACCGGCGCCGGCTTCGCCCCCACCCCCGCCGGCCTCACTTCGGGCCTCATCACCGGCGGTGCCGCCCAGACCATCGGCACCAGCGGCTTCACCCTCCCCGCCGGCGGTTTCTTCCGTAACGCTGGCGCGGCGACCCGCCCGCAGTCGTCCTACTCCGACGGCAACTTCATCAACTCCGATGGCCGCACGTTCGCCACGAACAACACCGCCGCCGCCTTCCGCCTCTACGCCACCCCGACCCCCGGCGCCGCCAGCCTCCTCGGCGTGGCCGGCCTGGTCGCCGCCCGCCGTCGTCGCGCCTGATCAGGCCTGATACGCGGATCGAATCGAGTCAAAGACTCTCTTCGACATGAAACACAGGCCCCCGTCCACGTGGCGGGGGCCTGTTGCTTTTTGGCCTGATCCCAAGGCAATCCGCGCGAAGCGGCCGCGGGCCGGCGCCAGCACCGGCTACTCGTCCCGGTCCCCCGCCTCGATCTCCGCCGCCGCCCGGTCCGGGTCCTCGAGCGACATCTGCATCAGCCGCCCCACCTTGAACTTCACGACCTTCCGCGGCGGGACGCTCACCGGCTCCAGCGTCCGCGGATTCTGGGCCGTCCGCCCCTTGCGCTCCCGGATCTCGAACACGCCGAAATCCCGGAACTCCAGCCGGTTCCCGTGCCGGATCTCCAGGATGATCTCGTTGAGGAACACCTGCACCGTCTTCTTGACGTCGTGCCGCTTCTGACCCGTCGCCTCGGCGATACGGTCGATCAGTTCCTTCTTGGTGATCGTTTTGTGGCCGCCGGCTCGGGACATGGTGTGCTCGCTGGCCTCGAACTGAGGGACGCCCGAGGCACCCGCTCGACTCGGAGCGGTGCTGAAGCGTTTCACCCGCAGCCACAGGGCACGGAAGCACACACACGCCACGCCCCACATCGTCCGCGCGCGGGCAGCGCGGACCCCGAACCACTCGGCGTCTCAGTATGCCACCGCCCTTCGGCGCGGTCAATAAAAGGGAGCGTTTTCGGCCCCTTCCCGGCGCGAGAATCACCCAATTTCACACGATCGGTCAGCGCTGCTGCCAGTCGCTGAACCGCACACGCCGCTCGGCGGGCCTCGGCGGCAGCGGCCAGGCGTTTGCGGCGTTCAGCGGCCCACGCGCCACCACGTTCGCCGCCCCGTCGTTGCGGCTGAACTCGAACCGGTCGAACGCCGGCTCCAGCCCCGCGGCCTGCACCGTCTCCGTGTTGAACACCAGGGCCTGACGCTCGGCTCGGGCCACCGGCTCGGCCCCGGCGTCCCATGTGGGAGCCGCCGCGCACCCGCCAAACACCACCGCCGCACCGGCAAACGCCAGCACGGCAAGGGATCGGCGATGACCCGGTTCATCTCTCATGCTGAGGAAAACAGGTTCAACCCGCGTGCCGCACCCGCGACCCCGCCATCGACCCGCGAATACCCCCATTCCCGGACCCGCCGGACGCGAGCGTCGCCCACACGCCACGCCGTGGCAATCCGGCAACACGGGCACGCCGCACATCAAGACTCCCGGCCAGGAAACAAAGCCGCCCGGGGCCTTTGGGCCCACGGGCGGGGGGGACTCGTGACGTCCATGCTTTTGAACAAACTCGGGGTGCGATTCCCTCTTACCCATCCGAGCTCCGTCGCGCTTGCCCAGCAGACGACGGGGTCAGACCAGTGAACGCCCCTGTGCAAACGTCACGAGCCAAGCGACGGGCGGCGTTCTCACGCCGACCGGTCGCGAAAATCGTTCCGAAGCCACGGGCGCGGACTGGCGGGCCGGGGAGAGGAGTCCCCATGAGTGGCCACAGACACGCGGATAGCCGGTGGGGTTGAGGGTCCCAAAGGCCGATCACGGCTTCGGCAAGTCGATTGAGCCTGTCCGTCCCCTGTGCATGAAACGGGAGGCCGGTGAGAGAATACCCCC
>JAFLCM010000365.1 GCA_017303565.1 Planctomycetota bacterium | reverse complement strand
CCGTGGTCATCGTGTGCCCGCTCAGGTACGAGGCGGGCTGGGCGGACCGCGCCGCCGCCGGGCGGGCGCGGGTGGTCGTGTCCGGGCCGGGGAACGCCGCCGCGGCCCGTTCGGTCGAGCATGCGGTTGCAGAGGGCTCGCGCCGGTTGGTACTGTTCGGAACCTGCGGGGGCCTGCGCGAGATCGAGCCTTGCCCCGTGATCGGGACGGTGGTGAATAAGCGTGGCGAGTCGTGGGCCTTGCCGGGCGGCGTTGTCGGCGCGGCCCGCCTATTGAACGTGGATTCGCCGCTCGCCTCGCCCCGGGAGAAGCACGAGGCGCACGAGCGAACCGGCGCCGACCTGGTGGACTGCGAGTCCGCCGGCTTCGCGGGCGCGTGCACGCGGGCGGATGTCGATTGGCGCGTCATTCGCGCGGTGAGCGACACGTGGGACGAGGCGCTGCCCGAGGGCGTCGGCGCGTGGGTGACTGCCCAAGGGTCCACGCGCTTCGGGCGAATCGCGCTGGACTGCCTGACGCGCCCGCAGATCGTGCACGGCGTGGTGCGGCTATCGAAGCGCAGCGGCGCGGCGCTGCGACTGGCGTCGGAACGCCTGGACGCGCTGCTCCGCGAATGGGAAGGGGGCACGCCGTGACCACGCCGGTTTCCCGCTGGCCCGCGCCCGACGATTGCCCGTGCGTCGCGCTCATGGGCGGTACGTTCGATCCAGTTCACCTCGGGCACGTTTCGCTTGGGCTGGCGGCGCGGGACGCGGCCCAGGCCGAGTGGCTCGTCTTCATGCCGGCGGCACGGAACCCGCTCAAGAAGACCGTCCCGCTGCTCAGCGACATGGAGCGCATCAGACTGCTGGGGATCGCCACCGACGGCCTCGACCGCGTCGGCGTGTCGACGCTGGAAATCGACGAGTCCGACGGCGTGTCGCCCAGTTACACCGTCGACACGCTGCGCACGCTCGCGGTCACGCTCCCGCGTTCTCGCATCCGGTTGGTGATCGGGGCCGACTCGGCCCGCTCGTTCCACCTGTGGCGCTCGCCCCGCGAGATCGAGCGCCTGGCGGAGCCACTGGTGGTCCTGCGCCGCCCGGATGAAACACCCGGATCGCTGCTCGACGCCATGCGACCGCACTGGAGCCCCGAGGAGATCGAACGCTGGCGCTCCCGGATCGTCGCGGCGCCCCTGTTCGACGCCAGCGCCACGGACGTCCGGGCGCTGGTCGCGGCCGGCGCGTGGGACGAACCGGAACTGCGGCGCGTGCTTCACCCGGGCGTGCTGGAACGCTTGCGGTCGCGGCCCCTCACACCTTGAGCGACACCTCGCCCAGCCCCGCGATCTTCTCGCGGTAGCGGGAGGCGATGCCCGCAGCGACTTCGGCGAAAGCGCGGGCCTGGCTCGGGGCGCGACCGATGTGGCGGGCCGGGTCGAGGGCGGCGTCGAGGTCCACGCCCTTCAGCATCGGCTCGGCGCGGAGGCGCTCGATCAGGTCGTTGCTGCCCCCCTGCTGCTTCACGTGCAGGCCCGCCTCCTGCGCGTGCCTGCGGATGGCCTCGTGCGCATCCTGGCGGTCGCGCCCGAGCCGGGCCGCCTCCATCAGGATCACCTCGGTCGCCATGAAGGGCAGTTCCTCGGCGAGGTTTCTCTTCACGCTCGCCTCGTGGACGACCAGCCCGGCGCAGACGTTGTGCAGCGTGTCGAGCGCGCCGTCGAGGGCCAGGAACGCCTCGGGCAGTGCCACCCGACGAGCCGAGGAGTCGTCGAGAGTGCGCTCCAGCCACTGCGTCGCGGCGGTATCCGTGCCCGACGCGGCCAAACTCATCACCACGCGGCACAGGCCGGTCGTCCGCTCGCACCGCATCGGGTTGCGCTTGTAGGGCATCGCCGACGAGCCGATCTGGTGCGTCTCGAACGGCTCGTCCACCTCGCGCCGGCTGCACAACAGCCGCAGGTCGTTGCAGACCTTGTGCACCGCGGCGGCGACCGAAGCGAGTTCGCTCAGCACGTGGGCGTCGGTCACGCGCGGGTACGTCTGACCCGTGAAGGCGTGGACGCGGCCCTCGGGCCAGCCCAGCGCCGCGACGAAGCGGCGTTCCAGCTCGTCCACCTTGGATTCGTCGCCGTTGAACAGCGCCAGGAACGACGCCTGCGTGCCGGTGGCGCCCTTCAGGCCCCGCAGCCGCAGCGATGCCCGCGTGAACTCCACGCGCTCAAGGCACAGCGCCAGGTCGTGCCCCCACATCGCCGCTCTTTTGCCCACGGTCGTCGGCTGCGCGGGCTGGTAGTGCGTGAAGCCCAGCGTGGGCAGGTCGGCGAAGCGCCCCGCGAAGCGCCCGAGGTCGGCGATCACCCGGGCCAGTTTCGCCGCCACCAGGTCGAGCGCAGCGCCGATGATCGGGGTCTCGGCGTTGCAGTTGATGTCCTGGCTCGTCATCCCCAGATGGATGACGCCGCGGGCCGCGGGCACCCGGTCGCCGAAGGCGTGCACATGGGCCATCACGTCGTGGCGGAGACGGGCCTCGTGCTCTTCGGCGCGCCGGAAGTCGTCGTCGGTCATCGCCACCGCGCCCCGCAGCGCCTCGACCTGCTCGCGGGACACGTTGAGCCCCAGCTCGTGCTGCGCCTGCGCCAGCGCCACCCAAAGCCGGCGCCACGACTCGAACCGCTGCCGCGGCGACCACAGCGCCTGCATCGCGTCCGACGAGTACCGCCCCGCCAGGGGCGAGACGAACCGCGACCACGCGTCGGGCGCGCCGCCCGGAGAAGGGGGTTGGGGCTGATTCCCCATGCGGGAATGGACCTTTGGGAGAAAACCGTTCGGGCACGGGGCAATCGGCTGGCCGAAAGGAACCCGCTGGACAGGGGGCATCGTATCTGGGACGGTCCCGTTTCGTCCGGCCTCGTTCCGATGGGAGCCGCCCCGCTGTCGGCGGTGTTCCCGGGAAGCATGCCCACCGCCAGCCGCGCCATCTCCCAGCGCCCCTCCGCGCCCGCAGAAACGACCGAAGGGGCTGCGCGCCCGCAAATCGTCATCCGTCGGTCGGAGGCGCCTCCCGACCCGCCGCCGAAGAACCCGCACCTGCGGGCGCTCTCTTTGGATGACGACGAGGCCCGCGACCACGCCCTGGTGATGCTGGCGACCCGCGGCGACCACGACGCGCTCACGAAACTGCTCACCATCCATCAGGACCGCGTCTTCGCGGTGTGCGTGCGCATGTGCGGGGATCGGTCGCTCGCCGAGGACCTTGCGCAGGAGACGCTGCTGCGGGTGATCCGGAATCTTTCGCAGTTCAACTTCGAGTCGCGGTTCACCACGTGGCTGACGCGGATCGCCATGAACGTGTGCCTCACTCACTTCCGGCGTGACCGCCTGCGCCGGACCGTGTCGCTCGACCGCTTCGGCGACAGCGACGGGTCCGCCGGGCCGGGTGCCTCGGGAGCGTGGACGGCGCTGAACGGCGGCACGGGCATGTTCCGCTCTTTCGCG
>JAFLCM010000364.1 GCA_017303565.1 Planctomycetota bacterium | reverse complement strand
CTTTTCACCGGAGGCAAGGCCTCGTTTGGCACGGGTGGCTGTGATCATTCGACAGTGGCGGGTCTGCTCCCGGTGGATTTCATCCAGCGCACGGAGAAGCGTGATCCCAGCACCGCCCTCGCCGTCATCATCGACACCTCCGGCTCCATGTCGGGCACCCGCATCGAACTGGCCAAGCAGATCACGCGGCTCGCGATCCGGCGGCTCAAGGCCCACGACCGCGTGGGCATCGTCGAATTTTACGGCAACAAGCACTGGGCCCTGCCCCTGCAGTCCGCCGCCAACAAGATCGCCATCGACCGGGCCATCGGACGCATGCAGGCCGTGGGCGGCACGGTCATGTACCCGGCCATCGAGGAGGCCTTCTACGGTCTCAAGAATGTCGCGACACGCTACAAGCACATCCTCATCATCACCGACGCCGGCGTGGAGGACGCGGACTACGAGTCGCTCGTGCGCTTGATCGCCAAGGACAACATCAATGTCTCGACCGTCCTCGTCGGAGCGCAGGCCCACAGCCAGAGCCTGGTCGACATTGCCTCCTGGGGACGCGGGCGTTTCTACGCCGCGGCCGATCGGTACAACTTGCCCGAGGTGGTCCTGAAGCAGTCCACCACGCTCAACCTCCCCGCCTACAAGAGCGGCGGTTTCCCGGTCATCGGCCGCGGCGGTCCGGGCTGGTGGGGGGAGCTGGACCGCACCGCGGTTCCGGCTCTGGCGGGATATGTCGAGACCCAGACCCGTCCGGGTGCGGAAACCGTGCTGGAAGTCGACGGCAGCGCCCACCCGGTGCTGGCCTCGTGGCAGTACGGCCTGGGGCGGGTCACCACCTTCATGACCGAGCCGCTGGGGGAAGGCACGGCCGCCTGGAAGGACTGGAACGGATACGGACGCTGGCTCGCGCGCGTCGTCAGTCGCACCGCCGGCGACTTGAGGCCGTTTCGCTTCGAGGTGACTCGCCACGACCACCGCCTCGTGGTTCAGGCGCGGCGGTACGGGGATCGCACGGACGCCGTGCCGGTCGCGAGCCTGATGGACGGAGCCGGCGCTGGTTCACCGCTGGTGTTTCACGCCCGCTCCGCCGATCATTTCGTGGCTGAACGGGTGGCGGATCCGGTCCAGGGAGTCCGCCTGCGTGCCTCGGCCGGCGGTCCTCGCACGACGGCCCCGGGCGCCGGCCCGGGCCGGGGTGAGGTGTTGTTGGTGTCTTCCCCCAACGACGACGTTGCCTCCGAATTTCAGGTCGATCCCGAGGCGGCCATGGACCTCGCCGGCCTCGCCCGTGCCACGGGCGGCACCTACGCCGGTCCGGCGGACGCCTCCGCGGCTCCACGGGCGTTGCCGCTGCCCGCGGACGCCAATTCACTTTCGCTCGTGGAGTTGTGGCCCTACGCGGCTGGGCTCGCCTTGTTGCTCTATCTGACGGAGCTGGCGGTGCGCCGCTGGCCCAGCCGACCCGCCACCGCTCCCCTCCGTCCCTGAATCCGGTCCCATGAGAAACGAACTGCTGGCCTGCCTCGCGCTGCTCGGCGCCTCCCCCGGACTCGTCGCCCAGGCCCCCGTGGCGGCGCCCTCCGTGGCCGACGTGCTGGCCCGTCCGCGGATCGACGCAGCGGCGGTCGATGCACTTTACAACGCGTCCGTGCTGCGAGAGGGAACGATCGACGGCGTGGTCAAGGATCTGCTCGCCCGCGCCGGAGACGCAGCGACCCCGAAAGCGGAGCAGGTCCGCGCCCTGCAGGTGGCCACGCACCTGAACTGGCGTTTCGGCCGGCTCGCCGCCGCCACAAAAACCGTCGACCAGGCCCTCGCCCTCGAAACGACCGCCGATCTCGTCGTGCTGCGGGCCCGCCTCCTGGAGGCGTCGGACCGTCTGTCCGAAGCCAGGAAGAGTTACGAGCAGGCCCTGACCTTGCTCACCTCACCCGAGGAACAGGAGGACGTGCGGCTTCGTCTCACGTTTCTCTCCACCGACACTCAGAACGTGGAGGCCTTGGTCGCTCTCGCCCGCACCCGCGACCGGGCGTTCCGCAACCGCGCCGCGGTCGCCCTGGCCATCCTCAACCACCCGGCCGAAGCCGCCGATCTCTACGAAGTGTTCGGCGAGGGCGCCGCCCAGCAACGCCAGCACCTCCGGCTCGCCCAGTGGGCGCTGCAGGCGGGACAGGCCGTCAAGGCCCAGGATCAGGCCTGGCAGGCCGTGCTCGGCGCCACGCTGTCACGGGACATCCGTTACAGCTTGAGCGTGCTGGTCGAGGCCCACGAACTCGACGCCTCCTGGGAGCGTCTGCTCACCCGTTTCGCCAGCCAGCCCCGGCTCGGTCCGGACGCCGCCGCCGTGCGGGTCGACGTGCTGCGTCGTCTCGGCCGCTTCAACGAGGCCATCGCCCTGATCGAGGGCGACCGCCAGCAGGGCATCACCCCCGAATCGCAGCGGCGGCTGCTCCGGCTCTACGGCGAGGCCGGGCGTTACGACGCCATGGTGGCCGAGTTCCGCTCCCTCATCGCCCGCGAACCGTCGGAGATCACCTGGCCGCGCAGCCTGAGCGAGCATCTGCTCGAACAGGGACGTCGCGACGAAGCCGCCCTCGTGTGGAAGGAATTCATCGAGGGGAACCGCGACCTCAACACGCTGCTCGAGGCCGGTCGCACCATGGATCGTTTTGGGTTCGACGCCCTCGCGCTCGCCGCCGCCGACAAGTGCCTGGACTTGCATCCGGACCGCGGCATCGACGTCAGTTGGTATCGCTTCGAACACCACGTGAAACGCGGCAACTCCGCCGTGGCCGAGGGTCTCCTGCGCGAAATCGCCGACCGCCTGCCCGCCACCGACCCGGGGCGTGTCGCGGTGGCCGACGCCTACGAACGCATCAAGAATCCGAAGGAGGCCGTGCGGATCTGGGAGGGATTGGATACGCGCGAAGGCGGGCTCGGCGTGGACGAATCCATGCGGCTGGCCTGGCTGTACGACAGTACGGGACAACGCGAAAAAGCCATCGCCCTCTGGCGCAAGCTCTGGGAGGGCACTCTGCCCGACTCCCGGCGGCGCATGGTCGAGGACCGCTTGCTGCAACTCGCCGCGGAGACCGCCACCCTGGGCGACATCGCCGTCGAACTGGAACAGCGACTCGCCCGCGGTGAAGCCCGGGCCAAGGACAGTTCCCTGCTGATCCGCATCTACACCGACGCCTCCGACACCGCGTCCGCCATCGAGGTCATCCAGGAATACTATGGTCGCCAGGAGTCCAACCCCGCCGCCGCCATTGCCAGCCTCCGGGAACAAGCCCGCGTCTATCAGGCGCTCAATCGTCACGGGCCGTTCGTCCAGGTCACCGAAAAGCTGCTGGAACTCGACCCCGACAATCGCACCGATCACCTCCAGTCGCTCATCCTCAACCAGCTCGACCGGGGCGGCCGCCCCGATGCCGACGTCCTCCAGCGCCGGCTCGGCGAGCTTCGCCAGGTCAGCGCCGCGGCCGGCGAT
>JAFLCM010000363.1 GCA_017303565.1 Planctomycetota bacterium | reverse complement strand
GAGCTGGGGCGTGGCGGCCTTGGGCGCCGGCACCTTCGTCGCCGGCGCTGGCACCACCGGCTTGGCCTCCGGCACCTGCGCAGACGCCCCGCCGGCGCTCACGACGAGCGCCAGCACCAAGGAACGAGAGACATTCACTACACTCAGCATGTCGAGGCTCCTCAGCGCGGCAGGCGCCAGTTGTACACGCGCGGCCGCACATTGCTCGCCCGCTGGAAGGTCCCGCGCTGCGTGGCCGAGCCGCCCAGTGGGCCGCTGGCGACGACGACCGGGGGCGCGTCGGGGGGCGTCACGATGAACGGGTCGGGTCCGATGTCCTCACTGCCGGTGCTGGTGAGGCGATCGTCCGGCCGCAGGACGCCGTCGGGGTTGGTGTCGAACACAGCCTCCGCTGTGCAGCTGTTGACGGCGTAGACACGATCGATGCCCGAGCCCGCGGCGCACTCGGTGGCCGCCGCGCCCGGCTCGAAGGTCTTGAAGTAGGCGACGTTCTGGAACACCAGCGGGTCGCGCAGCATCTTCTCGGACGCGCCCAGGCGGATGAACCAGCCCACCGGAGCCTCGGCGCGGCTGGCGGCGCCGTCGGCCGTGACGTCGTAGAACCCGGTCGTCCGGGTGGTGACGGTGGTCGAGCCCCCGCGCACGCCGTCGTCGTAGACCACACCCATGATGTCGCGCCGGCCGAGCCGCGCATCGCCGAGGTAGGCGTCGGCGGCATTGGCCGCGCCCGAGCGGGCCAGCGGGCGCTGCACGTCGCCGGTGCCGAAGTACACGCCGAACACGCGGCGCCCCGGGCAGGTGGAGGCCACGATGTCGAGGCGGCGGAAGATCTTGCGGACATCGCGGCTGACGCCCAGCCGCGAGTCCTGGTTGGTCATCGACGGGGCGGCGTCGCTGTCGTCCCACGACATGTGCGCGAGGCGGCGCACGCCCCACGCCCGGCGCGAGCGCCCGGGGTCGTTGTTGGTCGCCACGAAGATCTGGCCACACTCGTCGCCCCAGTACAGGCGCAGCTCGCCGTTGAACGACACGACCGACACCTCGGAGCTCACCGGGCACGTCATGTGCGCCAGATCGGCGGTGGCGGCGCCAGACGTCGCTGCGTCGACGCAGTTGACCGTGTTGCCGCGGCAGTTACGCGTGAGCTTGGCCAGCACCATGTCCTCGCCGCGGTTGGCGTCGAAGGCACCACCATCGGTCCAGCTGCGTGCACCATCGAGCGCGGCCACGTAGACCGTCGGGTAGTGCGGCTCGTCGACGCCCACAACCCGCTCCTCGACCTCGACATCGTCGATCTCGAAGTCGAGGTCGTTGCCGCTGTCGGAGACGACGCGGATGAAGAACTCGGGACCGTAGATCCAGTTGGTCCAGCCCCCGCCGTCGAGGCCCTCGGAGAGCGGCTCACTGCCGGAGCGCGTCCCGCGATCGGCCAGCACGTTGGCCCAGCGCTCGACGCCGTCGGTGATGTACATACGGTCGCCGGGCTCGAGCCGGAAGTCGCGGAAGCGCACGCGGTAGCGGATGGCGTTGTCTATACGGAACGGGCCCACGGGGATGTCGAGACCCGGGTTGAAGGGCCCCGGGACGCTCACGCGACAGCTCTCCGAGGGGTTGAGGCCGTTGAGCGCCGCCACGGTCGCGCACGGCCTGCGGTTGATGCTGGTGCTGCTGCGGCCCGGTGCGCGACCCGGCACCGACGCGGAGTGCACGTCGAAGCGCGTGATGTGACCGGAGGCGAACACGGCCACGTTGCGCGGCTCGACGCCGCCGCCGGTGTCCGCGGTGATGCGCCCTAGCCAGGGGCTCGACCAGGTGTCCTGGAGATCTTCGAAGGCCGAGGCCAGCACGCCACCGAGCGGATACAGCGGCGGCGGCACGCCCGCGGCGAAGCCACCCGAGACGTCCATGAGATAGTACAGACGTCCGCCGCGGCCGAGGCCGAACACCAGATACGCGGAGTCGCCGGTCTCGATGACGCCGTCGCCGTCACGGTCGCGGTGGAACAGCTGCGCCGGCCCGTCGATGTAGTGGCGGCGGTTGGTCTCGAACGTGGGCTGGCGCTCGAGGTCGGCCAGCTGGTGGTGCGTCAGATCGCTGGGGCGCCACAGCTCACCGGGGACCACCGCAGAAGCCTCTGCGCCGGTCGCGGCATCGATGAAGTGCACCAGGCCGTTGTTGGTCGGCAGCGTCACGAAGCACTCGTTGCGGTTCGCGCAGTCGGTGCTGTAGCGCAGCAGCACCGGGTTGCCGTGCACGGCGTCGCCGATGGGTCCCAGCGCGAGGGCCCTGGGGTTACCGGTGGTGATGTCGTTGTCGTACGTGAAGCCGTTGAGGCGGTTGACGATCTTCCAGGTGTCGCCCGACGAGATCCACAGGTTCTCGTCGCTGTACGCGCCACCCGCGAGCGTGTCGACGTCGAGCCGCTCGTAGCCGCCGCCCTCCTCGGGGAAGTAGGTGTAGACCTCTCGCGCGTTGCTGTAGCGTCGCGCCCCCACGCCCGGACCGATGCGCGACTGCAGGAGCTGCGCCGCACCACCGACGTCGGCGCGATCCGAGACCGTGCCCGTGAACTCGTCGCGGGGCTCCGCGTTGGGGATGAGCATCTGTCGTCCCGCGCGGCGAACGTCGGGGTCGGCGACGGCGCGCAACATACACGTGCGGTCCGCCGTGTCGTAGATGACGTCGCCGTCGGGCTGGCGCCCTTGGATCCGCGGGGTCACGCAGATACGCTTGAGGTTGCCGATCCACGAGCCGCCGTCGACCGTCCGGTACGACGAGAGGTAGTTCCGGTTCCCTGTGAACAGGCCCTGCCGCTGCACGGTGCCGCCGCCGCCGTACACGGCGCCTCGCTCTGCGATCGACAGGATGATCTGCTCGAAGGCGCGGTTGAGCGAGTCGACGTTGGTCGCGTAGTAGTAGCGGCCATCGCCTTCCTGGGCGATCTGCGTGAGCGAGGCCGGGTTGAAGTCGCCCGGCCGGCCGAAGCCGATGGTGTACGTGCCGATCTGCTGGTTGCCGCTCACGCGGCACATCAGGTCGGGCTGGCGCATCATATACGTGGCCGCTTGCCAGGGCTCACCGGCGGGGATGTCGTCGGTGACGCCGTTACAGGCCGAGTCCGCCGTGGCGTCGCCGCCGTTGGGCTCACCGTCCGACAGCAGCAGCACGAAGTTGCGCCGGCAGCTGAGGGTGGTGAAGCCACCGCCGCCGCCGTCGGTGAGCTGCGAGCTGAAGTCTCGCGCCGCGGCCACCATGCCCGCGCTCATCGGCGTGCTGCCGATGTCGGAGGCACGGCGCACCGCGTCCTGGAGATCGGCCGAGGACGTGCCCCAGTTCGCCTCCAGCGACGTGCCGTCGCCGGAGCTATCGCCGAAGAAGCGGACCGCGAAGTTCGCGCGGCTCGCCCACCGATCGATGATGCCGTCGTCGGGTGTGCGGCAGCCGGTGAGGGCCGCCTCCATCATCTGGTTCTTGTTGAGGGTGTTGAACGCCG
>JAFLCM010000362.1 GCA_017303565.1 Planctomycetota bacterium | reverse complement strand
GGCGGGCGAGCGCGCTCAGGGCCAGTCGCACGCGCGAGGGGGGCCTGATGTCGATCCCCGCGAAGCGGGCGATCGCGGCTCCGGCGGCGCGGGCCTCGGGGGAGCCCCTGTGGGAAAGCCGCTGGGCGTAATGGTTCGCGGTCACGCTGAGCAGTTGGTGAGCCAACAGCGCCGAGTGCCCGGCCTGGCCCATCGCCACGCCGCGGCCCGCCATGACGCGCTTGACGAAACCCGCGGCGTCGATCGGCGGCTCGTGGGCTTCCAGCTCCACCTGCGTCCACGTGCGCCCGACGTTCAGCAGGGCGTGGTCGTCGGAGCCGGCCGTGACCCCCTTGAGCCATGGTCGCATCCACAGGCTGCGTCGTCCGTAGCGGCGCTGGATCTCCTGCACCTTCGCGGGGGTGAGGGCGTTCAGGTAGGCCTCGACGGCGGAACGGTGGGAGGCGGCGTGGGCGCCGTTGAGCGTCTCCCACGCGCGGAACAGAAGCACGCAGCGGTCGAGGTGGGTGGCGTCGAGTCGGCCGTTCTGGACGTACAGCGGGTGGGCCAGGGCGTGGGCGAGGTTCGCGGTGCTCAGCCAGTCGGCGAAGTGGTACACGTCGTCGCGGAGGCCGAGGTCGTCAATCTCCTCGTGCTGCTCGGGCGTCAGGCCCCAGAGCAGCACGTGCAGGCGGCAGCGGTCCTCGGGAAAGTGGACGGTCACTTCCTCCCCCACCACCACGCCCTCGAACCCGCGTCGGACCAGTTCCATTGCGCCGTCGATGGTGTCGTGGTCGGTCAGGGTGACGAAGTCCATCCCGCGGGCGCGGGCCTGCTCGTAGACCTTCTCCGGGGGAGAGTACGACTCGGGGACGTCGAACACGCCGAGCCAGGGCGTGACGGGCTTGTTGCTGGCCCGCGAGTGGCAGTGCATGTCCATCCGGTAGGTGGCGCCCATCGCGTGGTCCTCGGGTGCCCGCCGCGGTCGGAGGAGCGGGCGGACGGAGTCTATGGATCGCGAGGCACTGATCGACCGGACCGCGACGGGGAGGTGACGGGCGTGCACGAATATCACCGTGGCTGAGCGCCGGATGAACCGGGCGCTTGCGCGGCGCTCACACGGCGGGTCTCAAGGGTTGGGGAAAAAAAGGGCCCGCGCCGAGGGAGGCGATCCGGCGCGGGCCGAGCAGTGGGCTCATCGGCGACGGCGGGTGCGGGCGGCCCTGATGCCCGAGGGACACGGGCGGATGAACCTGGGGGCCGCCCTCCGTCGCCATGATGATTCTGCGAAACAGCGGGCGGCAAGGCCAGCGTTGAGGGCGGGGAACACGCGGGCGGGGTGGGTCTGGGGGGCGTGGGTAGACTGTTGGGCGGCATGTCCCAGAAACCCCACATCGCGTGCTACCCCGGGTCGTTCGATCCCGCCACGTTCGGGCACCTCGACGTGGTGCGGCGTGGACGGGTGATGTTCGACCGGGTGGTGGTCGGGGTGGGGCGCAACCCCGAGAAGGACACGCTGTTCACGCAAGACGAGCGGGTGGCGATGCTGCGGGCGCTCGTCGAGCAGATGGTTCGGAACGAGCCGGAGGGCGCTCCGGTGGACGTGCGGGCCTTCGAGGGTCTGACGGTGGATTTCGCCAACTCGGTGGGCGCCACGGTGCTGCTCCGCGGGGTGAGGAACATCTCCGACCTGCAGTCCGAGATCCAACAGGCGCTGACCAACCGCCAGGTGGCGGGGCTGGAGACGGCGTTCGTGGTGGCGGGCGAGAACTTCGCGTACACCTCCTCGACGCTGATCCGCCAGATCGCCGCGATGGGCAAGGACCTGTCGGTGCTGCGATCGATGTGCCCGCAGCCGGTGATCGACCGCCTGCGGGAAAAGAAGTCGCGCGAGCCGGAGCGGTTCGGGCGGCTGATCCGCTGAGGCTGTTCCTTCCACACGCCGGAGATCGTTCACCGCCATGGATTACCGCGTCATCAGCATCGGCGCCCTCGACGCTCATCCGCTCTGGAACGAGCGGTCGCCCCAGCGATCCGGGCACGCCACATGCACGCTGGTGCGGGGCGAGTCCGAGGGCGAGAAGCGGGTGATCCTGGTGGATCCCTCGCTGCCCGCGCCGATCCTGAAAGCGAGGCTGCTGGAGCGGTCGGGGCTGACCCCCGACGACATCACGCACGTGTTCCTGACGTCGTTCCTGCCCGAGGTCCGGCGCGGAATCGAGCTCTTCGAGGGCGCGACGTGGTGGATCTCCGGCGTGGAGCGCGAGAGCGTCGGGGTGCCCTTGATCTCCGAGTTGCAGAGGGCCGCCGCGGACGGGGAGAACGAACTGGCGGCGTCCCTCGAACGCGACGTGGCGATCCTGAAGCGCTGCGAGGCGGCCCCGGACACGCTAGCGGATCACGTGGACTTATTCCCGCTGCCGGGCGTCACGCCGGGGCTGACCGGGCTTCTGCTCGAGGAGCCGCGCCACACCACGCTGATCTGCGGCGACGCGGTGCCCACGTCGGAGCACCTGGAGCGCGGGGCGGTGCCGCACTGGGCAGGACAGGTGTCGCGCGCGAAGGACAGTTTCGCCGAGGCGGTGGAGATCGCCGACGTCTTGATCCTGGGGCGGGACAACGTGGTGCTGAACCCGACCAAGCGGCCGTTCTGAGTGCGGCCGCGGAGGTGCCGGATCAGGCCTTCCAGCGGCCCTCAAAGGCGAAGGCGGTGATTGGATTGCGCGGCGAGGGCTTCTCGATGCCCTGGTAGTCGGCGGGCAGGGTCTCGACCTCGCCGGGCTTGCCCACCGCGATCATGCAGCAGGGGTGGAAATCCTCGGGCACGCCGAGGGTGCTCGCGGCCTTGGCGGCGTCGAAGCCGGCCATGGCGTGAACGGCGAGGCCCATCGACGCGCCCTGCAGCGCCAGGTTCTGCCACGAGGAGCCGGCGTCGAAGACCGCGACGCCGTTGGGCTTGCCGTTGCGGGCAAAGGTCTTCTTGGCGACCAGGAGCAAGAGCGCTCCGGCGTTCTTGGCCCAAACCTGGTTGGCCTCCAGCAAGAAGCCGAGGAAGGTGTTGAACTCGGGCGTGCCGCTCACCGCGAACAGGTAGCGCCAGGGCTGCTCGTTGTACGAACTGGGCGCCCAGCGGGCGGCCTCGAGCAGGCGGCTCAGGTCGGCTCGGGAGACGCCCGGCTGCAAGGCGCGGGGCGACCAGCGGCTGACGAACACGGGCAGGACGTCGTGGTCGGGCTTGCGGTGCTCGCTGACGTTGATCTTGGCGACGTTCATGGGGCGCTCCGGGTGCGGCGGTCGGTTGGATGCCAGTGTAGGGCGCGAGAGCGCTGGGTCCGTTTATGACGCCTGCGACGGCTGCGCGGTCGGCGGGGCTGCGATCGCGGGCGTCGGCGGGCTTTGGGGCTGGCACGCGGCGGATCCCGGGCGACTTTCTTGATGAGCACGGCTCGGCGCACGGTCGCGCCCGGGCCGGGCGGTTCGGGATTGGAGCCGCAAGACATGGACGTCCGCCCCTCTTCTTCGAG
>JAFLCM010000361.1 GCA_017303565.1 Planctomycetota bacterium | reverse complement strand
CGTGACCACGCTCCGCCCGTACCTGGGCGCGATGGGGCACCTGGTCATCATCAGCCAGGACGGCACGCAGTTCGTCCACGCGCACCCGCATGAAGGGGGCGAGCACGGCGAGGGAGGACATGATGCTCACGGCGGGCATGGCGGACACGGTGCCGATGCGAAGAAGGATGATCACGCGGGGGGGGCGGGGCATGGTGGCGCAGCGCCGAAGGCTGCCGCGCAGGTTGGCGGCCCCAAGGTGGACTTCGAGGCCCACTTCAAGGAGCCGGGCACTTACAAGGCGTGGGGCCAGTTCAACGTCGGCACCACCGAGAAGGAGCAGGTCTTGACCGTGCCCTTCACGTTCACCGTCGAGAAGGGCGGGGCGGGCGGCCACGGGGAGAAGCACGGCGCGGCCCCGGCCAACACCGTCTGCCCCATCACCGCCGACGCGGCGGATGCCAAGATCACCCGCGACTTCAAGGGTCAGTCCGTCGCGTTCCACGATGCGGCCTCCGCCGCCACCTGGGACAAGTTGAGCGACACCGACCGCATGAGCAAGTTCGTCGCGGCGATCGCGGCCTCGTCGGCCAAGGGCGGGCATGATGGAGGCGACGACATGCCCGCGGGCGTGGACGCCGACGAGGAGCGGGCGCTGTACCTGACGCCCGGCGGCATCTACACCGAGGCCGACATCAAGGCCAACGGCTCGGTCACGGCGGGCGACAAGTACAAGGGCAAGATGGCCAAGCACGACATGAAGCCCAAGGCCGGGGACAAGGTCTGCCCGATCACGATGACCAAGGCGAACCCCAAGTTCACATGGATCATCGGCGGCAAGACCTACGAGTTCTGCTGCCCGCCGTGCATCGACGAGTACGTGCTGCTCGCCAAGACCTCGCCCAAGGAGGTCCTCGATCCGAGCGAGTACATCAAGAAGTGATCGTCGCCGCCGCGCCGGGCGAGAGCCGTCGCGACGGCATCCTGCGTGCCCAACCCGACGGGCCATCCGTCATCCGTTCAGCCGTCCCATTCCAAGTTCCCCGGAGTCCATCCCATGAAGAAAGCCCCCACCGTGTTCATCCGTTCATTCGCCGCGCTCGTGCTCGGCACAGGCATCGTCAGTGCCGCCGCCCGGGCGGCGCAGCCCCAGCCGCCCGCCGAGACGGCGCAGGCCCAGCCCACGCTCAAGCCCGTCAACAAGCTCTGCCCGATCATGGAGAACGAGGTAGACGCAGAAGCGCCCACGCGGCAGTTCAGGGGCGTCACCATCGGCTTCTGCTGCCCCGGCTGCGACCGCAAGTGGGACCGCAAGTCCGACGAGGCGAAGATGGCGCTCCTGACCAAGGCCGCTCCGGAGGCCGTCGCGGCGATCAACGCGGCGAGCAGCCCGGCCCTGAAGGTCGCCCGCGATTACCTCACCGCGTGCGGCAAGGCCGATGTCGAAGCCCTCAACGCACTGTTCCTCGACAAGGGCCGCGCGACCGTGAGCGAGAACGCGGGCGATGAGGGTACGTGGGAGACCTACCGCGACCACCACCTCCTGCCCGAACTCAAGGAGATGCCGGGCTTCGTCATGACCATTGCGAAGGAGGACGTGCAGACCTTCGGCACGACCTCGATCGTGCGGCAGATCGGCTCGTTCACCGTCCCCGACCCCAACCACCCCGATGCGTCGAGGAAGTTCCTGGCCGCCGTGACCTATATCGTGGTGGACGACGGCGGCACGCCCAAGATCGCGCACCTGCACTGGTCGAGCCGGGCGGAGAAGAAGCCCGCCGCCGACGCCACGGCGAAGCCGGATGCCCCGCATGGCTCAAGCGGCGGCCACGGGCACAAGTAACCACAACCACGGTCTCGCTCCGCCGACGCGGCGCGGGCCGATTGCACGAGCCGAGGCTCGCCGAAAGGCTCGGCGGGCCGAAGCAGTGTTCTTTCAGGAGATTGTCCCATGATGTCCGCACGTCCTGTCGTTCTCGCCTCCATCCTCACCCTCACCGCCGTGTTCGTCGCGGGCGGCTGCGCCAGCGACAAGCACACCATGACGTCGGCGCAGCCGGGGCAGGTCTCGGTCTGCACCAAGTGCTATGACGAGATCACCAAGGTGCGCGGCACGTACCACCCGCGGACGGGGTACACCGGCGACCGTGTCATCAAGACGCACCGGTGCGACGACTGCAAGAGCGACATGAGCGTCTACGAGCAGGACGGCGTGCTCAAAGTCCGCTGCGCGTCGTGCGCACCCGAGGGTGTGGACTGCGACCGGTGCGCACCGCGCGCTGCTAAGTGAGTGCCGCCGTCCCGCTGCTCTTCCGCCGCTTTCCCGGAGACTTCGTTCATGACCAGACATGCTCGCCATCTCATGCATCACGTCTCGCGCGGAGTCGCCACCGCTACGCTCGCACTGGTCGCGCTCGCGGGCGGGTGCGCCTCGCTTGATCCGAAGGCGGACATCGACCGCGCCGCCCACACGGTCAATGACCGATCGGGCGTTGCGCCCGGATGGGATGGTCCCTGGGATGTGTCGCTGTCAACGTGGGACGGACGCTCGCACCTCACGGTTGAGTTGGCCCTGGGGATGGCGCTCAGGAACAACCGCGACATCAGATCGAAGGTTGAACTGATCGCGGCTTCGCGGGCAGACCTTGTGCAGGCGGGTTTGTTGCCCAACCCCGTGGTCGGGCTGACGCTGCGATTCCCGTTTGACCCAGTGAGCGGGGGCACGTTTGTCGGGGCGCAGGTTGTTCAGTCCTTCGCGGCTCTCTGGCTCCGGGGTGGAAAGATCCGGGCAGCCGATGCGCGGCTCAACCAAACCGTGCTGGACGTCTCTGACCAGGCCCTCGCGCTGGTCGCGCAGGTGAAGGCCTCGCATACGCGCATCGCCTTTGGCCAGCGTGCGGTTGGGCTTGCAGAACAGAACCTCGCGACCATCCAGAAGTCGATCGACTCCCTCGACGCCCGAGTGCGAGGCGGCGAGGGGACGACGCTGGACGTCAACCGCGCCCGTCAGCAACTCGCGAAGGCCGAGGCCGAGCGGGTCGTGGTGATGCGAGAGCTGGCCAAGGAGCGCCGCCGGATGCTCGAACTGATTGGCTTTGCGGCAGAGAACGCGGACTGGGCCGTCGACGAAGGCGCAATGGAGTCTGCAACTCAGACGCTCGATGAGGCCACCGTGATCGCGCTGGCGGGGTCGCAGCGGCTGGATGTCGCGGCGGCGCGGTCGGTGGCGCTCGCCCAGAGCGCGGACCTCTCGGTCGAGCAACGGAGCCACCTGCGGGACTTGGGACTCGGTGCCGACTTCGAGCGGTCGGAGTCCGGCGACAAGTCCATTGGTCCGGTGGTCGAACTGGCAATCCCGATCTTCGACACCAACGAGGCCCAGATCGCCAAGGCCGGATCGATCGCCCGCGCGGCCTTCGGCAGCTACGAGGGTATGATAATTTTTCATCTTCAGGAAGGTTATCTTTATATTTTCTTATAAAATCCTCTGCCCAATCATATTTTTTCAGCATTAGCGCATTGTTTGCCATAGAA
>JAFLCM010000360.1 GCA_017303565.1 Planctomycetota bacterium | reverse complement strand
ACCATCACCGCCGTCACCCTCACGCTCTCCGTCACTCAGGCCGCCGGCGCCGACACCGACTACACCCTGCACCGCCTGAACCAGGAGTGGGGCGAAGGCGCCTCCGACACCGGGCCCAAGGACACCACCGCTGGCGGCGGCGGCGCGCCCGCCGCGACCGGCGACGCCACCTGGCTCCACACCTTCTTCTCCGGCTCGCTCTGGACCAGCCCCGGCGGCGACTTCGACCCCACCCCCTCCGCCACCACCGTCATCCCCGCCCTCGGCTCCGCCTCGTTCTCATCCGCCGCGATGGTCGCTGACGTGCAGGCCTGGCTCGACAGCCCTTCGGCCAACCACGGCTGGCTCATCCGCAACGACGAGACCCAGACCCGCCGCTAGCGCCGACTCGCCAGCCGCGAAAACCCCAACGCCGCCCTCCGCCCCGTGCTGTTCGTTGATTTCACGCCCCCCGCCCCGTGCGTGGGAGACCTCAACAACGACGGCGTCATCAACACCGCCGACCTCGCCCAGTTCCTCGGCCAGTTCGGCCAGACCGTCGCCCCCGGTACCGGCGCGGACCTCACCGGCGACGGCGTGGTCAACACCGCCGACCTCGCCCTGTTCCTCGGCCGCTTCGGCCAGTCCTGCTGAGGCTCAATCCGCAGATGCCGGCGATCGGGGGGCACCTCGGTGCCTCGCCTTGGTTGGAACTACCGGCGAACCGGGCTTGACAGGGGTGTGTGCATGGGATAGTGTATAAAATCGCTTCTGAAGCCGTTCCTCATTTGGAAAGGATTAGGGCCATGTCCAACAGCCCACTCGATGGGGCCATCGCTGAGCTGGGCCCGGTTCCCGCAGCGTTCCACTTCGCCAACCACGTGGCGTACGGCCAACTGCGAACCTTGATCCGATCCGTGGAGGGGTTCAGCCAGTACAGCCAGCGGACGTTTCGCAGCCTGGTCCACGATCACACTTGGGTCGTAGCCCGTCAACTGCTCGCCGAGCACCCTGACTGTGCGTTCGTTCAAGACTCTGGCACAGAGGTACTGCGCGTCGGCAGGCGACATGTGATTCAGATTCACAAGATCGACGAACTTCGCCGGATCAGCGACAATGGTACGGCTCGCTCACTCGAGATTCAGGGGCAGGGCTATCTGTGGCAGATCGGTGCCGCTCCGATCGATGGCGACATCTGGCTGACCATCGGGCATCAGCCCAACCCGTTCACGAACGCTCCCGAGAGCATCGTGATCGGAGTTGCACTCGAGGATGGCATGACCGAGTTCCGCCACGTCGACCCTGACGTAGACACTATTGCGGCCCTTGGGCCGCAGGCAGCCGATACTGTTCGTCGCTTGCGAGACCTCAGCGCTTGACCTCATGACCACTGCATTCAATAGCGCGCTCCTGGAAACTGCCCGTGATGCAGCGGGGCTTTCCCAACAAGCCCTAGCGAAAGCGCTGGAGATCACGCAGGCGACTATCTCTCGCTGGGAACACGGTCTCTTTGGGCCATCGGACGCCGAGCTCGCAAGAATGGCCGAGGTGCTGGGTGTTCCGTCATCGTTTTTTACCCGCGACATCGGACCCATGGGGGGTGGATTGCCGGTGTTCTATCATCGGGCCCTGACTGCTGCAGCGGGCAAGATCGCGGCACGGGTAAATGCTCGTTGCTTCATCCGAGCGATGCACGCCGAAGTCCTCGCCAAGATGTGTGCCCCGCCCGAACACAACTTCCCCATTCTGCCCGCAGATGCCTTCAAGAATGGGGCACGTGATGTCGCTCAAGCATTGCGGTCCGCGTGGATGATCGGCTCGGGACCTATCCAAAACCTAGTAGGAATAATTGAGTCAAATGGCGGTATTGTAATCGTAGAAGATCTGGGATGCGACGAGGTTGACGCGCTCTGCTGGTGGCGAGCTGGCCTGCCAAAGCTTTTCTTCATCAACGCTCGGAAACCGCCGTGCCGAATGCGCTTCAGCCTCGCGCACGAACTCGGGCATACGATCATGCACACCAATCCAACAGATACGGCTCGCGCAGAGCAAGAAGCAGACATCTTTGCTGCTGAGTTTTTGATGCCAACCAAAGAAGCGAGAGCTACTCTCGTAGCGCCCGTTACTGTGGCTAGGTTGGCATCCTTGAAACCGTGGTGGAAGATCTCAATGGCCGCTCTTGCGGTGCGTGCTAAAGATTGTGGGGCAATTACACCCGAACAGCTGGCTGCAATTATGCGTGAACTGGGCTCGCGCGGTTGGCGGAAGCGTGAGCCCGTGGATGTCCCAGAAGAACGGCCGGCTTGGTTCTCTACGATGCTGCGATACCCGATCGACAAACTCGGCTGGAGCATCTTGGACTTGGCCGCTTGTCTTCACGCGACCGTTCCAGAAGTTGTGCGCATGATGGGCGAACATTTGCCGCCGCCGCCCGTGAGTTCCGGGTCTTCCCCGCCCAACGACGCTCCTTGGCTTCGTTTGGTCGGCTGAGCCAAGTCGTCCGCGGAAGGGATTTCTGTTTGGTCTAAACTCTTGGCCAGCCAATAGTTACGAAGGCAAGGGTCACAAGGTTTTGGTTTCAGGATTGAGCGCTCTTCAACTCTCTATGCTTCCTCCGCCCCGCGCCCTCGCGCGTAGCGTTGTCCCATGCCCACGCACGACCGCGCCGCCGTCATCTCGGTCGGCGACGAACTCATCCTCGGCCAGACGCTCGACACCAACTCGCGGTGGATCAGCGCGACCCTCGCGTCGTGGAACATCCGCGTCGTTGAACACGTCACCGTCCCCGATGACCTCGATGCTCAGGTCGACGCCCTGCGCCGCCTCGGCGTCCGCGTGCCGCTCGTCATCGTCACCGGCGGATTGGGCCCGACGCTCGACGACCTCACCCGTCAGGCCCTCGCTGATGTGATGGGCGAGGAACTCGTCACCGACGAGCCCGCGCTCCGCGCGCTCGAAGCGCTCTTCCGATCCCGCGGGCGCGACCTCAGCGCCATCCAGCGCACTCAGGCCCAGCGCCCCCGATCCGCGTCGATGCTCGCCAACCCGCACGGCACCGCGCCCGGCCTGCACGCTCGCCTCGCCGCCAGCCAGTGCGACGCCTTCTGCCTCCCAGGCCCACCGGGCGAGATGCAGCCGATGCTGCTGGAGGTCGTCCGCCCCATGCTCCGCGTGCCCGAGGGCCTCGCGGTCGTCACGCGTGTCATGCACACGCTGGGCCTGGGCGAGGGAGACCTGGCCCAGCGCCTCGGGGCCCTCATGGCCCGCGACCGCAACCCGCTCGTCGGCACCACCGCATCGGGCGGCGTGGTGTCCATCCGCGTGCGCTACGAAGGCCCCGACGCCGTACTGGGGGCGCGCGAAGTCGAGGCCACCGCCCGCGCCTGCGCCGACGCCGCCGGCCCGTTCCTCTTCGGCGAGGGCGACGAGTCGATCGCCTCCGCCGCGCTCGCGTCGCTCCGCGCCGCCAGCGCGACGCTGGTCACCGCCGAGTCCTGCACCGGCGGGCTGATCGGCGCGATGCTCACCGCCGTCCCG
>JAFLCM010000036.1 GCA_017303565.1 Planctomycetota bacterium | reverse complement strand
CTCCGGACCAGTTGACCCTGGCGCGGGCGATCAAGTCCGAGTCTCAGGGCGTGATGGTCATCACCGACGGCCAGCGCTTCATCGGCGCTCCCGCCTCCGGGGCGTCCACGGCTGCCCCCGCCGCGCCCGGCGGGGACGACGCGCTCACATGGGTGAGTGAGCGTTTCGGACCCATGACGATTCCGCTGGAACGACTCGCGTGGATCGCGTTCCCGGAAGGGGCCAACACGCCGGCGCGGCGCTCGCTCCCCCCGGGCCTCGGCGGCGCCGACGACGCGCTCCTGCTCCGCAACGGCGACACCGTCCGAGGCTTGATCGCCCGCGTCGGCGCGTCGATCACCCTTGATCCCGCGCCCGGCGAGGGCGGCGAGCCGCGGACGTTTGATCGCGAGCGCGTGGTCGCGGCGTCGCTCTCGAACCCCCTCGAGCGGGCGTCCGGCCCCCGGCTGTGGCTCGCCGACGGCACGGTCGTCGCTCCCGCGTCCGGCGAGCAAGTCCCGCGCGCCGGCTCTCCCCGTCCCGTTCGTGCCGCGCTCGGAGGAACCGCGCCCGTCGTGCCCTTCGACGTCCGCGGGTACACGCCCGACGCGTCGCGCATCGTTCCGTTGTCGAGCATGGACGCGCCGTCGTTCAAGCCGATCGAGCCGCGTGTGTACGCGCCGACTCCGCGCGTGCTGGCCCACGCCGACGACCTCGTGACCCCCGGCCTGTGGTCGCTCGACGCGGGCGATGTGGCGCTCTCCGGCCCGGTCGAGGCCGTGTGGACGCTCGACGAGCGGGCCGTCGGGTTCGTTTGCTCCGTCACGCTGGAGAATGAGAGCGACCCTTGGGCGGGCTGCGTGGTGGTCGTCACGGCCCCCGGCGGTGCGTCGGCGAAGGTGGAACTGTCGCCGGAATCCCCCGGCGCTCCCGTGGCCCTGCGCTTCCAGCCTCAGAAGGGCGCGACGCTGACCGTCCGCGTGGAGGCCGGCGCGTTCGGCGCTGTGAACGACCGCGTGCGGCTGTCGCGCCCCCTGGTGGTCCGGCGACCGGGCTGAAACAAGGTCAGTGCGCCGCGCCGTGGTGCGGGTCGTGCTTCGCGGGCAGCAGCAGCGACAGCGCGATGCCCGTCCCCAGCATGCCCAGGACCACCGCCAGGCTCGTCCCGTTGCTGATGTGGACCCATTCGTGGATCAGCATCTTCACGCCCACGAACGCCAGCACGAACACCAGCGCCTTCGACAGGTACCGGAACTTGGCGAGCAGCCCCGACAGCCCGAAGTACATCGTCCGAAGCCCCAGGATCGCGAACATGTTGCTGGTGAACACGATGAAGGGGTCGCGGGTGATCCCGAAGATCGCGGGGATGCTGTCGAACGCGAAAATGAGGTCGGTCGTCTCGATCAGCACCAGGCACACGAACAGCGGCGTGACGAATCGTTTGCCGCCGATGACCGTCAGGAACTTCGAGCCGTCGTAGCGGTCGCTGACCGGCAGGAACCGGCGCGTCAGCCGCATCACAACATTCTTCTCGGGGTGCGCTTCCTCTTCCTTGGCGAAGAACATCTTCACCGCGGTGATCACCAGGAACGCCCCGAACACGTAGATGATCCAGTCGAACCGCTTGATGAGCGCCGCGCCGAGCAGGATCATCACCCCGCGCAGCACGATCGCCCCGAGGATGCCCCAGAACAGCACCCGGTGCTGGTACGCCCCCGGAACCCCGAAGAACTTGAAGATCACCGCGATCACGAAGATGTTGTCGACGCTCAGCGACAACTCAACCAGGTACCCGGTCAGGAACTCCATCGCCGCGTCCTTTGGCGTCAGCGCGGAGCCCGCGGCGGTCCCGATCCCGAACCATTGGCCCTGGTAGGCGAAGTACAGGAGCACGTTGAACACCGCCGCCAGCCCCACCCAGACGCACAGCCACGCCAGGGCCTCCTTGAAGTGGACCTCCTTGGGCGTGCGGTTGAAGACGCCCAGGTCGAGCGCCAGCATGAGCAGGATGAAGCCGACGAAGCCGGCCCAGACGAGGGGTGACATGGCCCGGAATGTAGCAGCCCGGACACGCCGGGATCAGGCGGCCCGGTCCGAACTCAGCGCAGGGCCTTGTCCGGGTCCGCGTAGACGCTCGGACGACCGCCCAGGTTCTCGGCGCGCACCTCCTCGATCGGGTTCGTGCCGCCCTTGCCGCGGGGGAACTCCTTGCCCCCGATCGGCTCGGCGTGCCCGTCGGCGAAGGCGGTGTTCGCCGATCGGTTCCGCCCCGGGTGCCGGTAGCCGATGCGGCTGTTGGTCGTCCCGATCTGGCTGTCGCGTTGCCGTCCGGCGTACAGCCCGTCGGCCACGCTGATGAGCAGCGACGGGCGCTTGAACGCGCTCGACCGCGTCTGGCGGATCGATTCACCGTTGGTTCCCGGCCCGTAGCCGACGCTGCCCGTGAAGTAGAGGTTGTTCACCACCTCCGCCGCCGCGCCGATCGGGTTGTCGGCGTTGATCCAGTACGCCACGCGGATGATCTTCTCGAACCGGCGCTCCGGGATGGTCTGCGGGACGTTCGTGGAGCCGGTGCGCATGAACGGCCAATCGAGCCAGCCCTTGGGGTTGTCCGGATCGGTCCCGGTCTGCCCGCTGGCGACGCCGGCGACGTCCACCGTGTCCGGGCAGTAGAACGAGTTGGCGTTGCTGGTAAGGTTTGAGTCCACGTACCCGTCACGGTCGAGGATCGGCCCCCAGCCCTCGAGCGGCACGCCGGCGCCGGTGACGCCGTTCATCGTGTACGAGGGGATGACAAGCCCCATGTGGTCGGACTCGTAGAGCACGGTGCCCTGACCGATGCCGCGGAGGTTCCCGAGGCAGACGGCGGCGCGAGCCCCTTTCCGCGCCCCCGACAGCGCGGGCAGCAAGAGCGCCGCCAGCAGCGCGATCACCGCGACTACCACGAGCATTTCGAGCAGCGTGAATCCCCGGCGGACCATGGAGCCTCCGATCACACTTCGCACACCTCGTGATACTCCGGCAACGACGCCTCGATGCCGATCGACTCTCGCAACCGCGCCGCGAGCGCTTGGCGCGGCTGGCGCTCGCCGTGCGTCAGGAAGACCCGCGTCCCCGACCCCTTCAATGGAGCCGCCCACCGCAGCAGGTCCGATTGCCCGGCGTGGGCGGAGAAGCCGCCGATGGTGTGGACCTTCGCGCGCACGATGATCGGCTCGCCCATCACCATGACGCGGGGCACGCGGTCGACCAGTTGGCGCCCCACGCTGCCGGCCGACTGGTAACCCGCGATCACGACGTGGGTGTCGCGCTTCCACAGGTGGTGGCGCAGGTGGTGCATGATCCGACCGCCCGTGCACATCCCGCTGGCGGCGATGACCATCGCCGGGCCTTCCATGTCGTTCAGCCGGCGCGACTCCTCGCCGCTCCGCAGGTACGACACCCCCGCGTACTTCAGCGGCGACTGCCCGTTGTTGATGAGTGTCCACGCCTCGTCGTCGAACAGCGAGCGGTGACGGCAGTAGAGCTCCGTTGCGTCCACCGCCATGGGGCTGTCCACGAACACCGGCACCCGCGTGACCCTCTTCTCCCGCAGCAGCTCGCCGTAGTGGTACACCAGCGCCTGCGTGCGCCCCACGGCGAACGACGGCACCAGGATCATGCCGCGTGAGCGGGCCGCCTCGTCGATCACCCCCGCGAACTCCTGCACGCTGCTGTCGAGCGGCTTGTGGTCGCGGTCGCCGTAGGTCGATTCCAGGATCACCACGTCCGGCTCCACCGCGGGGGCGATCGGTCCCGAGCGCGGCGGCTGGAAGTCCTTGAGCAGCGGGACGCCCCTGGGGCCGAGGTCTCCGGAGAAGTAGAACACCGTCGCCCGCCCGCCCGTGCCCGCGGCCTTGACCGACAGTTCCGCGCTCGCCGATCCGAGAATGTGCCCGGCGTCGATCAGGCGCAGCGTCACGCCCGGGGCGATCTCGCGCGGCGTGGTGTAGGGGAGCGGCGCGAACATGGGAAAGACGCGCTCGCACTCGTCGCGGGTGTAGAGCGCGGGCATGGCGGTCTCGCCGCGCCGCGCCGCCCGACGCGCGTCCCGCGCCGCGTCGGCCTCCTGCAGTTCCGCCGAATCACGCAGGAGGATCGTCGCCAAATCCGCCGAGGCGGGCGTGGTGTGGATGTCGCCGCGGTACCCCTGCGTGGCGAGGAGCGGCAGCCGCCCGCAGTGGTCGATGTGGGCGTGGGTGAGCACCACGGCGTCGAGGCGGCGCGCGTCGATGGGCGGGGGGCGGTGGTTGCGAAGTTCGGTCTCGCGCGAGCCCTGGTGCAGGCCGAAGTCGATGAGAACCCGGGCCCGGTCGGTCTCGAGCAGGTAGCACGAACCGGTGACCTCGCCCGCGGCGCCGAAGAACGAGAGACGGATGCCCATCGCTCCATCCTACGCGCTCGCGCGGAAACCAAAAGACGCGGCGCGCCGTCTCCACTGATGACGGCGCGCTCGCGTCCACAAACGGGCCGGCACGAGGCCGGGCTCTCTCTCCCCTCCGGCGTTCCCACTCAACGCCCAGGACGCGAACTCAACCCTGGGCGATCCCCGCCGCGTCCGCCCGCCCGAGCCCCTCCCCCGCGAGACTCGGGACGGGCGGACGACGCCGAGGACCCCCCCGCCAACGGCGATCGCGGTGCGACTCCCGCGATCACCGGCGGCGACGAAGAGCGCCCAAACCGGCCGACCCGATCAGCATCAGACCTGTCCCCGGCGACGGCGCCGGGCTGCCCGAGAAGTTGTCCACCGTCAGCCCCGACCCGCCGATCGAGAAGGACTCCACCACGCCGCTCGCCGTGACCAGGGATCGCAGCGCCGGGTCGTCCGCGCCGGTGAGAGTCGAGGCGAAGGTCACGCCGCCGATCGACAGCCCGTCGATCGTGGCCCCGTCGATGATGGTTGAGACACCGTTCACGCTGAGGTTGATGAAGCCCCTGGGCAGCGAGGTGTTGAACGAGAACCCGCCGACGCCGCCCGAGGGCAGCGCGAGATTCAGCGTGACGTTTTTGAGCGTGAGCGCGTAGTTGAGGGTGGGGATCGAAGGCCCGAAGAACACGCGCCGGGCCCGGCCGTTGCTGACCGTGCCCCCCTCGTTCAGCGTGAACTCGCTCAGCGAAGCCACCGAGCCGCCCTGGTTGAACACGGTGCCCACGGCGTACTGCGGGCCGGCGGTGTCGATCGTCTGGAAGTCCAGGACGTACGCGTGCGCCTGGGCGGCGCCCAGCGTGAGCGCACCGATCGCGCCGAAGAAACGGGTGAATCCTTGCATTCGCCTTTCTCCTTCTCCGCCCCGGACCGCCTGTGCCGCGGTGCCGGGGTCGTGCGTTGCCCGCTCATCGTTTCTCGTCGTGCGGCGCTGCGGCCCTGTGCATCGCAGCGTGCACCCCGAGTCCTGAACGAGTCGCGGTCGTGAAGGTATTCGCCTTGCCCTCTCGCACGGTTGCTGCAAAATGGCAGGTTCTCGGGGCTGTCGCCCGCATTTGGGCAGCCGCGGGTTCGGGCCGTCGAACCTTCCGCGCCGCGATTCAACGGCCTTACGGCGTTCTGAGGCTCGGGTCGTTCGCCATCGCCCGCAGCCCCCGCGTCGCCGCGTACACGTCCACCGGGTCGTCACCCACGAGCGTCACGTGCCCGACTTTCCGCCCCTCGCGGATTTCCTTGCCGTACAGGTGCACCCGCGCGCCGGGCACGCGGGCCAGTTCCGGCAGAGCCGCGTGGCTCCCGATCAGGTTCACCATCGCCGCGGCGCGGCAGAACGGCACCGCGAGCGGCAGCCCGCACACCGCCCGGAGGTGGTTCTCGAACTGCGAGCACGAAGCGCCCTCGATCGTCCAGTGCCCGGAGTTGTGAACCCGCGGCGCCATCTCGTTGGCGATGAGTTTGCGGTCGCGCTCGAAGAACTCGATCGTCAGGACGCCGACGTAGTCGAGGTGCTCCATCACCGCCCGCAGCGCGTTCTCGGCGTCCACCTGCTGCTTGTACGAAACCCCCGGCGCCGGCGCGACCGACAGCCGCAGGATCCCGCCCGCGTGGGTGTTCCAGGTGAGCGGGTAGAACACGCACGCCCCGTCGGCGCCGCGGGCCCCGATGATCGACACCTCGCGGTCGAAGGGCACGAACTCCTCGACGATCGAAGCCCGCCCCGCGACGGCGCGCCACGCCTCGTCGAGGGCGCCGTCATCGTCCGAGCGGACCACGCACTGGCCTTTTCCGTCGTAGCCCAGGCGGCGCGACTTGAGCACGCACGGCACGCCGACCTCGCGCACCGCTTCCGCGAGTTCCTCGCGCGTGTCCACCGCGCGGTGGAGCGTCGTCGGGATGCCCAGCCGCTCGAAGCAGGACTTCTCCAAAACGCGGTCTTGGCTGGTTGCCAGCGCCCGCGCCCCCGGGCGCACCGGCACCGTCGCCGAAACCGTCTCGTGCGTCGCCACCGGCACGTTCTCAAACTCCAGCGTGCACGCGTCGAGCCCGCGGGCGAAGCGCTCCAGCGTCGCCCGGTCGCCCCAGTCGCCGACGACCAACTCTCCCACATGACCCGCCACCGAGTCCGGCGCGGGGTCGAAGAACCGGAAGCGCATGCCCAAGGGGACGCCGGCGAGGGCCAGCATTCGCCCCAACTGCCCGGCCCCGAGCACGCCCACCATCATGCTCTGCGTCCCCGCTTCGCGGCCTTGGTCTTCGCGCCCGGATCCGGACCGGCGGGATCGCCATCCGCCAGCACCTTCGCGGTCTGCTCGTCGCGGAAGACCTGCCACAGGCGGCGCAGCCCGGCGTCGTTCAAGGACAGGATCGCCACCGCCAGCAGGGCCGCGTTGATCGCGCCCGGCTTCCCGATCGCGAGCGTCCCGACCGGCACGCCCCCGGGCATCTGCGCGATCGACAGGAGCGAGTCGAGGCCGTCGAGCGCCTTGCTCTCCACCGGCACGCCCAGGACCGGGAGCGCGGTCATGCTGGCGCACATCCCCGGCAGGTGGGCCGCGCCGCCCGCCCCCGCGATGATCACCCGCAGCCCGCGCTTCTCCGCGGAGGTCGCGTACTTGACCAGGAGCGCCGGCGTGCGGTGCGCCGAGACCACCTTCTGCTCGAACGCCACCCCGAAACGCCCCAGCGCTTCCGCCGCGTGGCGCATCGTCTCCCAGTCCGACCGCGACCCCATGATGATCCCGACCAGCGGCTTGGACATGCCTTTATCGTAGTGGACCCCCAGAAGCCCCGCGCCCGTTCGATTGTCCGCCCCGACGTACCATCCGCCCACCATGAGCGATCAAGGCTGGTCGATCTCGGAGCGCTCCACCGCCTTCAAGGCCCGAAGGTGGGAGGTGGAGCGGAGCCTGCGGACACGCAAGGGTTCCCCCACGCCCCACGAGTTCTTCCTGATCCGCATCGCCGATTTCGTGCACGTGATCCCCGTCACCCCGAAGGGTGAGCTGGTGATGGTCCGCCAGTTCCGGCACGGCATCGAGGCCCCCACGTTGGAGGTCCCCGGCGGTCTGTACGACCCCGCCGACGCATGCCCTGCCGCCGGGGCTCGGCGCGAGATGCGGGAAGAGACCGGGTACGACGCGCCGATCCTGCGCCCTCTCCCGCTGCTCCACCCCAACCCGGCCCTGCTGAACTGCCGGGCCCACTTCTTTGTCGCCGAAAAGGCTGAGCCGTCGGCCGCGACGGCCCTGGAAGCCACGGAAGACGTGGAGGTCGTCCTGGTGCCTCTGGCGGACGCCCGGCGGATGATCGAACACGGCGCGTTCACCAACGCCACCCACCTCGCGGCGTTGCTCCTCAGCGGGCTGGTGTAAGTCGGAAGCGGACCTGCGGCACGAATGGCGAACCCGGGCGGACCTTCGACCGATACTCTTGGACACTCGCACGCCCCGGGGCGGTGCGCCCTCGATTCCGAACAAAGCCCTTCCATGCCCAAGAACTCCACTCTCAAGCCCGCCACGAGCCTCCTCGCCCTGACCCTGTGCCTTCTGAGCGGGTGCTCATCGGGCAAGACCCATGTGGCGACCCTCGACGTGCCCGCCGGGGCCTCGCTGGTCGCGCTGGACGTGACGAACGTGCGTGGGAGCGTCGAGGTGCGCGTGAACCCGCGGGCGACGCACGCCACGGTCGAGAGCACCGCCGCCGTCGCTACCCGCGACTACAAGAGCCCCGCGAAGGACGCGGAGATCGTGGACGCGCTGGGCGTGAACGCCGAGTTCGCAAGTGTCGAAGACCGCGCGGTGCTGAAGGTGGTCTCCACCAGCCAGCGCCCCGAGGCCGACGACCAGCGCATCGACCTGAAGATCACCCTGCCGCGGTGCGACGGCGTGAGCATCGACAACCGCGGGGGCCTCGTGATGGTCGTCGGCGCGTCCGGTGCGCACACCATCACCAACCGCCTCGGCCCGGTCGAGGTCCGCACCAACACGCCGATCGTCGACCCGGTCACGCTGACCACCACCGACGGGAACATCTACTACCAGGTGCCGCCGGGCTCCAGCGGCTCCTTTGACCTCGCCACGCTCAGCGGCGAGTGCGCGTTCCAGAACAAGGTGACCGACGTCCAGAAGGACTCGTACTACACCCGCCAGGCCCTCTCGACCGTGCTGAACGCCGGCTCGAACCCCGTGGTGGCGCGCACGAACGCCGGTGACATCCGCGTCTGGGTGATCGAGGACCCCGTGGGCCTGACCCGGATGTACAAGAAGACCGTCCCCGACTTCCGCGACCTGCTGTTCCAGGACGGCTCGCAGCGGTACACCCGCAACCTGCCCGACACCGCGCAGCGGAACACCGACTACGAGCGGTGGTACAACATCAAGTGAGCGGGAAAGCGCCCCGGCGGGCACGGCTCATTCAAACAGCCCGACCGACTGAGCGGCCCGCGTGGTGAAAGGCGTCAGCCGCTCCGCCAGGCACTGCCGCGCCACCACGTACAGGTACTCCTTGTTCCTGAGGTGGCTGACCTTTCCGACCTTCTCGCCCCGCGGGTTGTAGATGCCGATCTGCGCCCCGACGTAGCGCTTGAAGTCGCTCTCGATGGTGGTCACCCTGCCCGCGCCGCCCCACAGCCCGGCGAGCATCGATTCCATCTCCTCCCGCGAAAGATACCCTTCGTTGCTGAAGGAGACGACGAGCACCGGCGCTCGAACCGACTCGAGAAGTCGCTTCATCGCGTCAGCGAACTTCGGGCGGGAGTTGAAGACGCTCTGGCGCTGCCGCACGTCGACCCGCTTGCACGCGACGCCGTAGACCTCGGGCTTGTCCCACCGAACCAGCGACTCCCACACGTGGTAGTTGCCCAGGTACGAGTGCTGGTTGTACGGCGGGTCGATGTACGCGACATCGCCCTCGAGGAGGCTCGCCGCCTCGAAGGCGTCGAGGCAGGTCGCCCGTCCCTTCCCGTGGGTGGCCCGGGGCAGCACGTCCGGCACGCGCAGTTCCAGGTCGTTGTGCGACCGAGGCGCCCACGACTTCAGGTACGCCATCTGAAGGCCCGTGGTCGAGTCCACCCGGTCCGTCGCCTCCATGAGCGAGACGAGCATCACCGCTTCGAGGTCGGGCGGCAGGCCCTTCGTCGCGATCGTTTCCCGGATGGCGTCCACTCGCGCGCCGTTCTTGGGCTGGAAGAACCGCGACTGCGCGCAGAAGGTCTCGGTGAAGTAGCCCGGCACGCCCTTGATGGCGTTGAACTCGCGAACGAGTTTGGCCGCGTCCGCCAGCACTTCCTCGGCATCGGCCTCGACATAGCACCGGGCCAGGGTCGCGGCGTAGGCGTTGTGATCGTTCGAGAGCACCCGGTACCCGGCGCGCTTGAACGCGTGGCCTACGCGGGACGTGCCCGAGAACAGGTCGATGACCGTCCGGGCGTCGGACGAGCACCGCGCCGCCTCGATCACGAGGGGGACGAGCGTCCTTTTGGACCCGATGTACTTGATCACCGCGGCGCAGTGTACCCGCGCGCTCCCAGCGGCGAGGTCACGCTCACACCGCCTCGGACGACTGGCGCCGCAGCTGCTCGCGCTGCACCTGGGCCACGTAGCGGCACAGCTGGTCGACCACGAACTTCTGGTGGGCGCTGTTGCTGCCGAACTCGAACATCAGGCCGGCGTAGAGCCGCTGCGTCGAGTCGATGTGCGTGTGGCGCACCCGCGCGGCCACGCAGAGCGGCGCGGGGACGTGCGGCTGGAGGTGAAGCCTGAGCCAGTACAGGCGGTTGCTCTCGAGCGAGGTGCGGTCCTCGGGCTCGAAGATCAGCCCCACGCCGCCGCCGCCGATGTTCATCATGGTCGCGGGGACCATCGGCCCGACGGCGGGCATGGCGACCGGGTCCGGACCGACCTTGCCGATCCGACCGACCACGCTGGAGTGGCCCGCGTCCTCGATCTGCACGCGCGATGCGGCCTCCGCCACCTCCACGGTCGCCGGGTCGATGACCGGGTGGCACTCCACCCGGGCGAGCGTCAGGCCGACGGTCGAGACGCGGTAGAAGTTGCGGCGCTGGCAGCGCTCGACGTCGACGGGCATGCGCAGGCGCAGGCCGCCGATCTTGACGCGCCCGTTGAGGCTCACGCTGGTGTGCCCGAGGTTCTGGGTGCGGAACATCCAGCGGTTCTGCCCGATGGCGATGATCGCGACCAGCTCCACCCCGTCCTCGAGGTGGAAGGTGTGGCCCAGCGCCATCGGCTCCTCGACGACGAGTTCGGCGTCGTTCATGGCCAGCAGGCGCACGCGCCAGATGACGTTCTGCGCCGGGGGCGTCTCGCCGCCCTCGGGGTCGCCGTCGATGTACCGCGGCAGCGTCACCTCGAGCGAGCCGTTGCGCTCCAGGATCTGCTGGAGGCTCTGGCGCCAGTTCTCGTTTCTGGATCGTGTGGCCGGCACGGGGACGCTCCAATCTGACCTCGGTGCACGCGCACCGCGCGGACGCGCGGCTCCGACAAACCGCTCTGTCATCGGGTGGTTTGCGGACGCACTGAAGCCGGGGGCGCGAGGGTCGGAACCCGATCGGTACACTCCCGAGCGATGCAGGACCTCGGGGACATGCTTCTCGGACTCGCCCCGGCGCTGGCGGCGCTCGTCCCGGCCGCCGCATTGGCTTGGCTGCTGCGCAAAGCGGGCTGCCCCGGCGGCTCCCGCGGCCCGGCCATCG
>JAFLCM010000359.1 GCA_017303565.1 Planctomycetota bacterium | reverse complement strand
GAGCCGGGGACCGGCGCCGGCGCGTCGCTCACCTGCGCCTCGGCGCTGGTCGTCGGGGCCCTCGGCAACGCGTCGCTGACCATCTCCCCCAACTGCGCCGTCTCCGCCCTCATCACCACCGTCGGCGAGCAGCCCAACTCCACCGCGAACACCATCGGCCTGCTCGGTCCCGACGCCTCGCTCTCCTCGTCGCTGCTCACCCAGGTGCAGCGCGGCTCGATCGCCCTCCGCAACGGAGCCACCCTCAACCCCGGCCTCCTCGGCGCCCTGCTGCTCCAGGACGGCTCGATCACCGGCGACGGCACCGTCACCGGCGCCGTCTTCAACTTCGGCACCATCGCGCCGGGCCTTTCCGGGCCGCTCACCGGCGTCCTCGCCCTCACCGCCGGCTACCAGCAGGTCGGAACCCTCAACAACACCGCCGACAGCGGCGTCCTCGCCATCGACCTCACTCCCACCTCGAACGACCGCCTCGATATCACCGGCCCCGCGCTGCTCGCCGGCGGCCTGTTCGTCGCCGCTCAGGGCGGCTTCGACCCCGCGCCCGGCTATTCCGCCCCTGTCCTCACCGCCGACTCGATCGGCCAGCCCGTGCCCAACGCCCCACCGGGCACACCTCCGACGAAAGCGACCTTCGACGTCGCACTCTTCCCCGCGCTCTCGAACGGACGCTTCTTCGTTGTGCAGTACGCCCAGGCCCCCGGCTCATCGCGCCGCGAGGTCCGCGTCGCCGTCCAGGCGCTCACCCAGGACGTCATCACCGGCGACACCGCCGACGCCACCGCGCCGGGCCAGCCCACCGACCTCGCGCTCGGCCGCTTCGATCACGACGACTTCCCCGACCTCGTCCTCGCGCTGCCCGACACCGACCCCGCCGCCCCCGGCAGCGTCACCATTCTCCGAAACAACGGCACCGGCTCCGACGGCGCCTGGAACGGCTTCACCTTCGACGCCCAGTCGATCTTCCCCTCGGGCGGCGCGCAGCCCGTTGACCTCGCCGTCGCCGACTTCAACAGCGACGGCCTCGACGACGTGATCGTCGTCAACAAAGCCTCCGACAACTACCGCGTGTTCCTCAACACGACCCCGCTCGGCGGGCCCGTCACCCTCACCCCCTTCGCCACGCCCAACACCGACGCTCGCCCCTCCGGCGTCGTCGCCACCGACTTCAACAGCGACGCCCGCCCCGACGCCGTCATCAGCGTCCAGGGCGCCGCCAACGTCGTGCCGCTGCTCAACCTCGGCACCAGCGGCCCCGCGTTCCTGGGGCTGCAGTCCCTGCCGGGGTTGAACGTCGGCCCCGGTCCCACCGCCATCGCCGCCGCGAGATTCGCCGGCTCCACCTTCAGCGACCGCCCCAGCCTGATCGTCGCCAACTCGGGCACGCCCGAGGGCTCGGGCAACACCGTCAGCATCCTCTACAACGCCGGCCCCGCTTCGCCCGCGCCGTTCAACAGCGCCGTCACCGTCCCGGTGGGCGGCGGCCCGCGCCGAATCGTCCTCGACATCGAGTCCGACAAGGACACCGACTCGTTTTTCGCCGCCGTCGTCAACGACCCCAACCCCGGCGTTCTGCCTCAGGGCCAGCAGCCGGGAGGCGGGAGCATCTCGATGCTCCGGTTCCTGCCCGGGCAGACCACCAGCCCCTCCGTCACCTTCCCCGCCGGCGACGGCCTGGTCCCGCGCGGGGCCGCGGCCCTCGACCTCGACTTCGACGACGACACAGACCTCGCCGTCGTCATCGCGGGAGCGGAGGCAAACTCGCCCGCCTCGGTCCGCGTCTACCGCAACGACACACCCCCAGGCGACGGCCCGCTGGTGTTCGCCCCGCGCGCCCAGGACCTCGCCGCCGACCAGGCCTTCACCCTCCTCGCCAGCGCCGACGTGAACAACGACGGCGACGATGACCTCGTCATCCTCAACAGCGACGCGCTCTCGGGCCGCGGCTCGCCGGAAACGCCCAACGTCACCATCGTCCCGGTGCTCTGCCAGGGCGACTTCAACGACGACGGCCTCGTCAGCAGCCCCGACCTCGTCTTCTTCCTCGGACGCTTCGGCGAGTCGGCCCCGCCCGGATCGCCCGCCTCCCGCGCCGACTTCAACAACAACCAGGTGGTCGACACCCCCGACCTCGTGGCGTTCATCGGACGCTTCGGCGCTCAGTGCCGCTGACGAACTCCAAACGAAACACCCCCCGCGCACGGCGCGAGGGGTGAGGTGCCTGGTATTGTCGGCGTCGTCGCGACGCCGCGGAACAGGGCCGGTCAATCAGTGGGCCGGGCCGGATCAGGGCCGGGCCACGACCACCGGCGCGCACACGTTGCCGAAGTTGCCGAGCAGAACGACCAGGTCCTGGGTGTTCACCTGCCCGTCGAAGTTGTAATCCGGCCCGAATCCGCACTGGGCCACGCTCTGGCCGAACGCGCCGAGGAACGATGCGAGGTCGAGCGTGTTGACGGTGTTGTCGCCGTTGTTGTCGCCCGGGCAGGTGTTGGTGAACGTCCCGCCCTCCCAGTAGCCGGTGGTCACGCAGAACAGCGTGCCGCCGGCGGACATGCCGAAGCCGACATCGGCCTGCCCGGCGGTGCCCTCGAGCGAGAACGTCCCGCCGACGCTCGCGCCCCCGCCGCCGTCGACCGTGTACCAGTCGATGGTGTACTGGGCGTGGGCGCTGGGGGCGAAGACCCCGAGGAGTGCGACCGCGCCGATCCCGGTCATTCCAAGCTTGATGCTCATGCGAAATCCTCCGGAGCTCGAATCAACGCGTCGCCGAGTAATCGAAACTGACGCCTTGCAGGTAGATGTTGGCACCGCTGGTGTCGCCGGTATCGCGGAAGATGGTCATGACGATGACGTCGCCGGGATTCCACGTCTCGTTGCTGCTGTAGGAAGTGAAGGTGCTCGAAGCCGCGACCGCCTGGCCCGGCCAGTTGAACTGGGTGGTGCCGCGAGAGACCAGCGCCGCGTTCGGGCCGTTCAGCGTGGCAAACCTCGAGAACCGGACACCGAACCGGAAGTTGGTCGCCGAGTTTCCTTCGTCGGTCGCCCAGTGAAAAGTCACGAACGGCGCGTTGCCGGTCGGGAAATCACGGGGCACCTGGAAGGTCATGGTGATCGAGGTGGTCCCGGAGTCCGGGATCCGCCAAGACCAGAACCTCCCGTCGTCGTTGACGTTGAAGTTCGCGCGTCCGAGGACGATGTTCCCGGTATCGATCGGCTGCATCTCGCGGTACGAGACGAAGATCGACCGGGTGATGTCCGCGATGTCGTCGGAACTCACCTGCCCGTCCCCGATCATCGAGGACGTCACGCCGCTGGCCGGGATGCTGAAGGTCGTGCCCGAGAGGTTGAGGCCGCTGCCGGCGGTGTAGGTGGTGTCGTTGTCGATCCCGTCGGCGAAGCCGGCGGGCACGTCGTTGAGGCCGTTCCAGCTCGTCGTTCCGGCGGGGCCGGCCGGCCCCTGCGGACCGGTCGCTCCCGTTGCACCGGTGGCACCGGTCGCGCCCTGCGGCCCTTGCGCT
>JAFLCM010000358.1 GCA_017303565.1 Planctomycetota bacterium | reverse complement strand
GCTCGCCCGCAGGAAAGAAACTCTCCAGCTCCATCACCCCGATCCGCTGCATCGGCGGCGACTGCACCATCCCGATCAGCCCGGGAAGGTCCGCGTCTTTGCCCTGAGCCCATAGGTGAGACAGCAGGCCCGACAGCAGGATGTGCTCCCGCCCGGTGATCGGGTCCGATTCCACGCCCATCAGCGCGAGCAGGCTCCCCGCCGTCGAAGACACCCGCTCCCGCAGCATCTCCGCGTCGTCCTCGCCCGCCTTCGGCGCCGACAGGCTCTTGAGCACGCTCACCGCCACGCCCGCCGAACTCCCCGGCGTGTACACCGTGAACTCCGCGGCGTTCTTCAATCGCGCGATCCGCGCCGCCGACTGCCCGTGCGCCGCCAGCCCCTTCGCCCACATCTCCGCCTGCTGCCGCGCGAACTCGTCCGGCGTCACCCCCTTCCGCCGCGCATCGTCCTCGTTGATCCAAGGGCGGAAGTCCTCCGCCCTCAACTCAGGGAAGGTGAGCAACAGGTTGGAAAGGTCGCCCTTCGGGTCGATCACGATCGCCGGCACCCCGTCGATTGCCGCCTCCTCGATCAGCCCGACGCACAGCCCCGTCTTTCCCGAGCCGGTCATGCCCACGCACACAGCGTGCGTCACCAGGTCGCGCGAGTCGTATAACACCAGCGACTCCGGCCGCGCCGCCCGCGCACCCAGGTCATACTCCCGCCCCAGGTAGAACTGGCCCAGTTTCTCGTAGCGAGCCTCAAAGCCGCCGGCGTTCGTCTCATCGGGCATGACCGAGATTCTACTCGGAGCCTGTTCGGACCCCGCCCGGCGGGGGGCCGGGGGGGCGAGGGGCCACGGGCGCATCCCAGCCGCGCCGCGATATACTCCCCCCGGTTCGTTCACCCCCCGCACAGGGAGTCACCACATGTCGATCACCACCCACCGCGGCCAGCGCCGGCATCCCCCCGCTCCCGAACTTCTCCGTGAACCTCGACATCGAGGCCGCCGTCCGTTCCACCAACCCTGCCCTCCCCGCGTACTACGCCGCCTTCTTCCGCCCGAACGTCACCGGCTTCACCGATCCCAGCCACCCCGGCAACTACGTCTCCGTCCAGTCCAACACGCCGAACTTCTTCGGCGACAACAACACCTCCAGCAGTTCCGGCTTCTCCACCATCGGCGAACTCATCAACGCCATGAACGACACGAAGGACTGGACCCTGTCCATCACGGACGGAGCCACCTCCAACGCCTACATCTACTCCTTCAGCGTCGACGCCGGATTCCTCGCCCCCGACTACCTCCGGCCCATCCAGTTCGTCGGCCTCACCAACGGCGCCGACGTCGGCGCCGCGCCCGTCTTCGGATGGACTCAGGACGCCACCGACGTCCCCGACGCCCAGTACCGCACCGCCAGCGCCCTGATGTACAACGACGCCAACACCGCCATCTACTCCTCGCCTGCCATCACCCCCGCCGATACCTCCTGGGCCCCCGATGAAGCCGTCGATCCCGGCCTCTACACCCTTATCGTCCGTCAGACCAACAACAAGATGAACCCCAACGTCATCACCGCTTCCATGGGCACCGCCACCGGGGGCAACGGCGGGTTCATCACCGATTTCTACACCACCGTCACAGCCACCTCGGAAGCCGTCGCCTTCCGCTTGAACGTTCCCGCCCCCGCTTCGGGCGGTGCCCTCTTCGCGCTCGCGGCTTTCGCTACCCGGCGCCGCCGCTAAAGCCCGGCGCCAGCGCCCACCGCCCGCACCGGCACCCGCCTCCGCTATCATCGTCCCCATGTCCCACGGGACCGCCCGCGCCGCCATCATCGTCCTCGCCGCACTCACCGTCCCGGCCTGCTCCTGGATCGGCGGCGGTTCCACCAGCCTCCGAATCGAGTCCCGCACCGGGCCCGAGGTCCTCGAGCCCCGCTACACCACCGCCCTCTACCGCTACGAGGACCCCAACTCGCTCGAGGTCTACCTCACCGACCTCCCCATGAACCGACTCCTCGAGGCCGCCGAGGGCCAACTCTCCGAGCCGCTCCCCCCCGGCAACCTCGCCCGCGTCAGCGTCTTCCTCAACCCCCGCGCCGGCTACACCCCGATCGCCTTCGAGTCCGCCAACTTCGCCGTCACCCACATCGTCGTCAGCGGCGAGGTCTACGGCGTGTACACCGGCGCCGGCTTCATCCTGCCCTCCTCCACCCCCGGCGACGACACGTTCTCAGGCCGGACCAGCGGCGCGAACCTCAAACTCGCCGGCTTCACCGACGGCTTCAAGGACCTCCTCGGCCCCAGCGAGATGTCGGGCGCCATCGCCGCCACCCGCGACGACGCCCGCTCCGAACGCCTCGGCGCGCTCGTCAGCGCCATGTCACGGTACGCCCGCGTCGCCCAGGCAGAGCACGCCGAAAAACCAGCACCGCCCGCGCCCGAGCCCAAACCCGAAACCCCCAGTGGGGAAACCGCGAAGCCCGCGGCCGAAGCCGCACCACCGGCGACGCCCCCAGCCCCCGCCGCCGAGTCCGCCCCAGGAGCGCCCCGTGGCTGAGCCGCTCATCCACCCCGAGGCCCGCGTCCACGCCGCCGCCCGCGTCGATCCCACCGCGAGAATCGCCGCCGGCGCCATCATCGAGGCCGCCGCCGTCATCGGCCCCAACTGCGTCATCGGCCCGCGCACCCGCGTCCGAACCAACGCCGTCATCGTCGAGCACACCACCCTCGGCGAGGACAACGACGTCCACCCCGGGGCCGTCCTCGGCGGCGACCCGCAGGACAAGGCCTTCAAGGGCGACCCCCGCGGCGAACTCATCATCGCCGACCGCAACATCTTCCGCGAGCACTGCACCTTCAACCGCGCCACCCAGAACGGCCCGCCCACCCGCGTCGGCTCCGGCAACTACTTCATGGCCTGCTCCCACGCCGGCCACAACGTCCAGATCGCCGACAACTGCATCTTCGCCAACGGCGCCATGGTCGGCGGCCACGCCCGCATCGGCTCCGGCGTCGTCATGTCAGGCGGCTGCGCCATCCACCAGTTCACCACCATCGGCGACGGCGTGATGTTCCAGGGCGGCGCCGGCATCGGCATGCACGTCCCTCCCTACATGGTCGTCGCCGGCGTCAACAGCGTCGTCACCATCAACCGCGTCGGTATGCGCCGCAACCCCGCGCTCGTCCCCGCCGACCGCGACGAGGTCAAGCAACTCGTCCGCCTGATCTACAAGGACCGCGGCGGTCGCAACCTCGCCGAATACGCCGCCGCCACGCTCGAATCGAAGCAGTGGGGGACCGCAGGAACGAACTTCCTCCGCTTCATCCTCGCCGCGCTCGCCGAACAGCCCCCGCGCAACCGAGGCATCTGCCCCATGCGCGGCCGCCACGCCACACTCGAAGACTGAGCGAGCCGTGCACCCGTGCCACTCAACGCCGTGAACTACACCGTCCGTGACTTGCCCATCAAGGCCGCGGCGGCGAGGGATTGTGCTCGGGTTGCCGTGGTGATTCTCGGCTCGCCCGGCGGCGGTGGGTTTTTCTTGTTCGGCCAGCGG
>JAFLCM010000357.1 GCA_017303565.1 Planctomycetota bacterium | reverse complement strand
GCGGGATAACCGGGGGGCCGATTGGTCACGCGGGCACTGAGTCGAGAGCGGGCGGTGGCAGAGCCGCACCGGTCGGAGACCGGTGCCACCGGGACGGGTCCGGTGGATCCCGACCGGCCCCCGAAAGTGGTCCGGAGAAACCCGGAGGTTGGGCGGGGTGGGGCGGGCCGATTGATCTATGTTGAGAGGGGGAAAGGCCGTGGGGACCGGCGTCGTGAGCGGCGGCGGTGGCTGGTGTCGTTGTCCATGCCCCGGTTTTCGGGGTGCGAAGAGAACAAAGGCGTTCCACACATGAAGATGCTCCTCGGGATCGCGCTGACCGCCGCCCTTGCTATGGCTCCTTTCGCGTCGGGCGAAGCGCCCGCGGCGGAGCAGGGGAAGTACCGGAACCACAAGTTGGTGACGGTGAACGTGGCGTCGGCGAAGCAGCTGATGGCCCTGGAGCAGGTGGGGGTGGCGCTGGCGTGCATCCCGTCGCTGGGCGAGCAGCGGTACGTGGTGCCGCCCGAGGGCGTGCAGGTGCTGCGGGACCTGGGGGTGACGTTCCGGGTGGACGCGGAGGACGCGCAGGCGATCATCGACCGCGAGCGTGAGGTGAACGAGGCGGCGAAGGCGGTGCGTGGGGCGGCGTTCCACACGTCGTACCACACGCTGGCGGAGATCGATCAGTTCCTGACCGACACGGTGGCGCTGAACCCGGCGATCGCGTCGCGGAGCGTGATCGGGAACTCGCTGGAGGGGCGTCCGATCTGGGCGGTGAGGATCGCGGGGCCCAACGCGGCGAACAACAAGTCCTTCGCGATCGTGTGCAACATCCACGCTCGTGAGTGGATCAGCCCGGCGACGGGCCTGTGGACGATCGACAAGCTGATCAGCGAGTACGGGACGAACCAGCAGGTGACGGACCTCGTGAACAGCGTGAACTGGTACATCGTGCCGACGATGAATCCGGACGGGTATCAGTACACGCTCGGGCCTGACCGGTTGTGGCGGAAGAACCGGCGGGTCAACGCGGGCGGTTCGATCGGGGTGGACCTGAACCGGAACTTCTCGGTGGGTTGGAGCGCTCCCGAGGGCGGGAACTCGACGACGGCGTCGAGCGACACGTACCGAGGGACCGCGGCGTTCTCGGAGCCGGAGTCGCAGGTGATCCGCGACTGGTTCGGTTCACTGCCGAACAAGGGTGCGTTCCTGGACATCCACTCGTACTCGCAGCTGGTGCTGGCGCCGTGGGGGTACACGATCGGGCTGCCGCCGCGGATGGACGAGTTCAACTTCATCACGCCGGAGGTGACGAACGCGATCAGCGGCACGTTCGGGACGCCCTATGTGGGTGGTCCGACGGCGACGACGATCTATGTGGCGGCGGGGACGACGAGCGACTGGGCGTTCGGGACTCACAACTGCTACGGGATGGGGATGGAGCTGCGTGACACGGGGACGTTCGGGTTCCAGTTGCCGCCGGACCAGATCATCCCGACGGCGACGGAGGTGTGGAACGGTCTGGCGGTGCTGGCGAACTACTTGAACGTGCGGTTCAAGGTGGCGGTGCCCTCGCCGGCGACGGAGGTGAGCAGCAGCCAGACGACGACGGTGGCGGTGAACGCGGTGGCGTTCAACGGCTCGACGGCGGCGGCGGGCGGGCTGCGGCTGTTCACGCGGTTCGGGTCTTCGGGCCCGTTCACGCAGTCGGCGCTGACCGGGACGCTGCCGTCCCTGGCGGCGACGCTGCCGGTGACGCCGTGCGGCGCGACGCTGGAGTACTACATGGAAGTGGAGGCGGCGGACGGGACGATCGTTCGATCGCCGGTGAACGCCCCCGCCGCGGTGTACTCGGCCACGGCGTCCAACCTGACGGTGGTGGACTCGGATGACTTCGAGGCCGCCAACGCGGGCTGGCAGGTGAACATCGACAACACGGACACGGCGACGACGGGTCGGTGGGCCCGCGGCGTGCCGCAGCAGACGAACTACCAGCCCAACGGCGACCACACGCCGGGCGCGGGCACGCAGTGCTGGATCACCGACCCGGCGGCGGGGACGAACGACGGTTCGTTCGACATCGACGGCGGGAAGACGAGCCTGTACTCGGAGGTGCTCGACCTGAGCGCGAATCCGACGGCGATCGTGAGTTACTACCGGTGGTTCGACAAGTCCGGCGGCGCGACGAACACGGCGGACACGCTGGTGGTGTCGGTGAGCAACGGCGGCGCGTACGTGACGGTGGAGAACGTGCCCTACGCCGAGTCCACGGGCGGGTGGTTCTACAAGGAGTTCCTGGTCTCCGACTTCGTGACGCCGAGCAGCACGGTGCGGGTGCGGTTCGTGGCGACGGACTCGAACCCGGGCAACGTGGTGGAGGCGGCGATCGACGACTTCAACGTTCGGGCGACGGCGCCGTGCCCGCCGTCGGGCTGCGTGGGCGACCTGAACGGCGACAACACGGTGAACACGGCGGACCTGGCGGCGTTCCTGGGCGCGTTCGGGACGAGCGTGACGCCGGGGACGGGCGCGGACCTGAACAACGACGGCGTGGTGAACACCGCCGACCTGGCGGCGTTCCTGGGGCGGTTCGGGCTGTCTTGCCCGTAAGCGGAAGGAGTGTCGTCATGCCGGTCATGGGTGTTTTCCCCCGCGGGTCGGTCCTTGCACTGGCGGCGGTGGCGTGCGCCGCGGGCGTTGCCTCCGCCGGGACGGGCGTGAACCTGGTTCAGAACGGCGGGTTCGAGGCGGGGGCGGGCGGCAACGGTTCAATCGTTGTCGGGGCGCCGGGGTGGACCACGCTCGGCTTCGCGACGGGGGTGACCTGGGACACCGGGGCCGGCTTCCCGGGGCCGTTTGATCCCGGGCCGGCGGACCGCGGGGCGAACTTTGCTTCCGGCGGGCCCGGGAACTCGTCATCGGCGTTGGCGCAGGTGATCGACGTTTCGGGCGACGCGGCGTTGATCGACAGCGGGTCCGCTTCGTTCGTGCTGTCGGGGTGGCTGGGGGGGTATTTCAACCAGGACGATCACGCGACGCTGGGCGTCCAGTTTTTCTCGGAGAGCTCGGAGTTGCTCGGCGCGGCGAGCGTGGTTGGCCCGCTGGCGGCTGATCGCGAGGGTCTGACCGGGCTGCTGCAACGGTCGGTGAGCGGGGCGGTGCCGGCGCTGGCGCGGAGCGCTCGGGTGACGCTGTCGTTCCAGCGGGTGGCGGGGGATTTCAACGACGGGTACGCCGACGGCATCGGGTTCGTGCTGCGGTCGCCCGCGGCGTGCCCGGGTGATTTCAACGGCGACGGGGTGGTGTCGACGCCGGACCTGGTGATCTTCCTGGGCGTGTTCGGGCAGGCGGTGACGCCGGGATCGGCGCAGGACTTCAACGGCGACGGGGTGGTCTCGACGCCGGACCTGGTGTCGTTCCTCGGGTTGTTCGGGACTGCCTGCCCGTGAGGGTCAGAAGTCGGCGGCGTCTGGGGCGTTCTTGCGGATGACGCGGACGCCCTCGGGGAGGCTGTCGATGAAGAGGCGTCCGTAGCGTGCGGTGACGATGCGGGGGTCGAGGACGACGACGCGGCCCTTGTCGGTGG
>JAFLCM010000356.1 GCA_017303565.1 Planctomycetota bacterium | reverse complement strand
CACCCGGACAGGTTCGTGCGCGCGCGGCCGGTCGATGCGCCGGGTTGGATGTGGGGTGAAGTCGTTGTGGTGGAAGGTGTTACGAAAAATGTGGATTCCGTGGTGGGCGGGGTGGAAGTTGGGTCCTCGGCGTGCGCGCGCCGGCGGGCGATGCGGCCGGATCGCGGGGCCATGACTGGAAGGCCGCGTCGATGCCGAGGGTGTGGATACGGGTCGGAGGCCGGGGTCACGGCGGGGCGACTTGGCCGACCCGAACGCCCTGATACAATGGGGTATGCCCCAGTCGCAGGACTCGTCCGGTCAGGAGCGGCCGCTTGGCCCCGCCCCTTCGTCGCCACGCGCTCCTGAGGAGGAGTTCGAGGACGGGGGGTGCGTGTCGCCGCTGTTGGCGGCGGCGGCGCGGACGAGCGTGGACACCGAGTTCTATTCGCCGATCCCGGACGGGTACCGGTTCGGGCGGCACAAGTACCTGGTGGTGCTGGGGACGGTGATCAGCGGGCTGGGGAAGGGGATCTTCTCGTCGAGCCTGGCGAAGCTGCTGAAGGACAAGGGTCTCGTGGTTGCCCCCATGAAGATGGAGGGCTATCTGAACATCGACGCGGGGACGCTGAACCCGTTCCGCCACGGCGAGGTGTTCGTGCTCGACGACGGGACCGAGTGCGACATGGACCTGGGGACGTACGAGCGGATGCTCGACCAGAACCTGTCGAAGCGGAACTTCGTGACAAGCGGGCAGATCTTCCGGGACATCCTCGACCGCGAGCGTCACGGCGGGTACCTGGGTCGTGACGTGCAGATGATCCCGCACGTGACGGGGGACGTGAAGCGCCGGCTGCGGGAGCTGGCGATGCACGGCGACGGGCAGCGCCCGGCGGACATCGTGTTCGTGGAGGTGGGTGGGACGGTGGGGGACTACGAGAACGGGTTCTACATCGAGGCGCTGCGGGAGTTGGCGTTCGAGGAGGGGCCGAACTCGGTGTGCTTCGTGGCGCTGACGTACATCGTGGAGCCCGGGAGCCTGGGGGAGCAGAAGAGCAAGGCGGCGCAGCTGGGGATCAAGCGGGTGATGGAGGCGGGGATCCAGCCGCACATCATCGCGTGCCGGAGCGCCAACCCGTGCACGAGCACGGTGCTGCAGAAGATCGCCATGTTCACGAACGTGGCGCAGAAGCGGGTGTTCTCGATGCACGACCGCAAGAGCGTGTACGAGATCCCCGACGCGATGCGGCAGGAGGGGCTCGACCGGGAGGTCCTGAGCATCCTGTCGCTGCACGACCGGGTGGACCTGGCGCAGGAGGACCGTCACCGCGAGCGGTGGGTGTCCTATGTGCGGAAGATGCAGGCGAACCGCACGAAGAAGGTGAAGATCGGGATCACGGGGAAGTACGCGGGGCTGCGGGACGCGTACGCGAGCATCGACAAGGCGGTCGAGCACTGCTCGACGCACCTGGGGTGTGATGCCGAACTGGAATGGATCAGCGCGACGGACGTGACGGACGACAACGCGCGGAGCCTGCTGGGGCACCTGGACGCGGTGATCGTGCCGGGCGGGTTCGGGGCGCGGGGGGTGGAGGGGAAGATCTCGTGCGTGCGGTACTGTCGTGAGAGCCGGGTGCCGTACCTGGGGATCTGCCTGGGGTTCCAGGTGGCGGTGATCGAGTTTGCGCGGAACGTGATGGGGCTGCGGGACGCGAACAGCACGGAGTTCGACAGCCACTGCCCGCAGCCGGTGATCAGCGAGCTGCCGGAGCAGAAGCGGATCGAGAAACTGGGCGGGTCGATGCGGCTGGGCGGGCAGATGGTGCAGATCACGCCGGGGACGCTGGCGTACGAGATGTACCGCCACCGCGAGACGATCCGCGAGCGGTTCCGTCACCGGTACGAGGTGGACCCGGGGTACGTGGAGCGGCTGGAGGCGGCGGGTCTGATCTTCTCGGGGCGTCACCCGGTGTACCCGATCATGCAGGTCTTGGAACTCCCGCGGAGCGAGCAGGACGCGCGGCACGCGGGGGACAAGCCGGCGATCACGCACCCGTTCTTCTTCGCGGCCCAGTGCCACCCGGAACTGACGGGACGCCCGCTGCGCCCGCAGCCGATGTTCATGGGGCTGGTGTCGGCGGCGATCAAGCGGAAGCACCCCGAGCACGACCCGTTGCGGTGGGTGAAGGAGTCGGCGAGCGCGGAGGTGGGCTGAGGGGCGGCTCGGGTCAGGCCGGGCGCGGCCCGCTCAGATCTTCCGCGGCGTGCGGCCCTGGGGCTGGACGACTTCCTTGGCGAGGCCGACGGCGCGGAGCGCCAGGATCGTCAGGTAGGTGACGTCGAGTTCCCACCATTTGTGGCCGTGGGAGGCGGAGCGCTGGTCGGCGTGGTGGTTGTTGTGCCAGCCCTCGCCGTTGGAGAGCAGGGCGACGATCCAGTTGTTGCGGCTGTTCTCCCCGGTGTTGTAGTTGCGGTAGCCGAAGAGGTGGGTGAACGAGTTGACGCTCCAGGTGATGTGCCAGACGACGACGGTGCGGACGAGCACGCCCCAGACGACCCAGCTCAGGCCGAGTTGAACGGCGCCGATGGCCGTTGAGGTGAGCACCCAGCCCAGCGCGGCGCCGGCGAGGAAGAACAGCGCGGCGTGAATCGGGTAGAGCAGCAGCCAGCGGTTACGGCGTTCGAGGCGGAAGTAGAAGGGGTCGCGGCACACGTCGCGGGCGTAGCGGGGGATGCCGGAGGCGGCGGTGAGCGCGTGGTTCTCGACGACGAGCCAGCTGATGTGGCTCCAGAAGAAGTCGACGAGCGGGCTGTGTGGGTCGGGCTGCACGTCCGCGTGCTGGTGGTGCATGCGGTGGGCGGCGACCCACGAGGCGGGCGAGCCTTCGAGGCTGCACATGCCGAGCACGGCGAAAGAGTGTTCGAGCCAGCGCGGGGTCTTGAAGCCGCGGTGGGTGAGCAGGCGGTGGTAGCAGAGGTTGATGCCGAGGGTGCCGAAGCAGTAAACGCCGAGGACGAACACGATCACGCCGCTCCATGAGAAGAACCACGGGAAGCAGGCGGCGAGGGCGGCGGCGTGGATGGCGGCGATCGAGGCGGCGACGTTCCAGCGGATCTTCTTGGGACTGTCCACCGTCGCCGGGTGGTCGAGGCGTCGGGCGTGGTCGGGCGTGGTCGGCACGGCATCGCCGTCACCGATCGGGGTGCGGGCATTCCCGACGGCGGGGGGGGCGTTGGTGGGTTGTGTCATGGAGGGCCGACGCGCATGGTATCGGCGGGGTTCCCGTGGGTGTGACGTGTCCCGGGATATGGACGCGGGTTGTCAAAGTCGGGAACGAGCGGGCTGGTCGGGATCTTCAAACGCCGAAGCGCTGCTGGAAGGTCTGTTTGACGGGGCGGAGGGTCTGATGGAGCAGCGGGGAGCGCGGGAGGTCGATGCGGACGACGGCGCGCCCGCCGCAGATGGCGGCGGGGAGCGGCGTGTCGACGCCGTTCTCCAGGTTCTGGGCGTGGGTGTCGAGCCGTTCCTGCGCGCCCTCGCCGCCGACCTCGAAGGACAGCGACGGCGAGCGCTGGTGCTTCAGCACGGC
>JAFLCM010000355.1 GCA_017303565.1 Planctomycetota bacterium | reverse complement strand
AGCCCGAGCGCAACCTTCGCGAGCACGCCGTCGTTGCCCCCGACCACGCCCGGGAAGTTCATCATCTCGGCCAGGCCCGCGATGTCATCTCGGGATTCGTTCAGCAAGGGAGCAAGGTCGCCCGCTTCGAGCGTGGCCCCGGAAGTCTCCAGGTGGCACGAGGGCACGCAGCTCGACACGCTCCACAGGAACCGCACCGCCAGGCCCGCGCCGTTCTCCATCATCCAGCGGATCCCCGCCAGGCCGAGCACGTTGGCGATCTCGTGCGGGTCCGCGACCACCGCCGTCGTTCCGTGGGGGGAGGCGAGCGTGACGAACTCGCTGGGCGGCATCATGGTGCTCTCGACGTGCATGTGCGCGTCGATGAACCCCGGGCACACCACGGCGCCCTTGAGGTCAACCACCCGCGCGCCGTCGCGCGACGCCGGATCGAACACCCCGGCGAAACGACCTTCCGCCACCGCGAACGACCCGGGGACCACCCCGCCGCCGAACACGTCCACGATCCGCGCGTTGACGAACAGCGCGTCCGCGGGCTCGTCGCCCCGGCACACCGCCAGCAGCCGTTTGGAGATGGTGGGCATCCGCCCATTATGCGCCGGTTCGCGCCGTCACGCGGCCAGGGCCCGGATCCCGCGCATGATCTGCTTCACGTCCTCGGGCTTGGCGTCCTCGAGCAGCAGTTTCTCGCGGATCTTCGCCTCGCTGTCGGCGTTGGGATCGATCTCCTCGGCGACGAGGCGGTTGCCCTCCTCGTCGGAGATGAACGCCGTCACGCGCTTCTGCGGCCCGGGCTGGAGCTCGAAGACCAGCCCCGCGGCGTGGAACTTGCGCGGGGACCACTCGGTCTCCACCGCCTGGTCCACCACATCGTCATCGGCCTCGATCTGACCGGAGGCCTTCTCGACGATCGAGTCCACGGTCATCGACGGGTCGAGCATGTGGGAGAAGATGTCGCGCGAGCCGCGGAACGCGACCCTGGTGCGGTCGAGCAGCCCCTTCATCGCCGCGCTGTCGAGGCCGAACAGCCGCTCGCTCAGCCCGGGGGTCGACGGCTCGAAGCACTCGCACGCGGGGTCGAGGGCGATGGTCCCGACGTAGTGGGCCGTCGCGTGCAGGATGGTCGCGGGGTCGTCCTTGCTCGCCGGCTGGGCCGGGGAGTGGTGCATCGAGATCGGGCGCGACAGCACCTCCGGGAGTTTCCACACCTTCGCCAAGACGCTCGAGACGTCCACGTGCGTGTGCGGCAGCGTCCGCATCTCGTTCAGGTACTGCTTCTGCGGCGGCTCGTTGGGGCTGACCTTCGCGGCGTACTCGTCGCCGATGAGTTTGGGCATCACCGCGACACCGACGTCGCTCAGCAGCCCGACGATGAACGCCTCGCCCGAGACTCGCTTATCGAGCGTCTCGGCGATGTGCAGCGCCAGCCACGCCCGGAAGAGCGACTGCGTCCACAGCCGCTTGAGGCTGAAAGGCCCCTCGCACGCCGCCATTGCCCGCGACAGGTGGAACCCCAGGGCCAGCGCCTTGAGTTTCTCCATCCCGATCAGGACCATCGCCCGCTGCAGCGTCGTCACCGGCTGGCGCTGGGCGAACATCGCCGAGTTCGACAGCCGCAAGAGCCTCCCCGTCAGCGCCTGGTCGGTCTTGATCACGTCCGCGAACTGGTTGACCGTCGAGTTCGGGTTGCCGATCAGTTCCACGATCTTCACGGCCACCTGGGGAAGGGTCGGGACGGACGAATCGCCGAGCCGGCGCGCCAGACCGGCGTGCATCTGCTCGACCTCCTTCGCCGACAGTTCCTGGCGTACCTTCACCCCGACCTCCATCGATCAGCCCGGACGCTCCCCATTGGAATCGGCTCCCGGTCGATGTCGGTTCACGCCGATCCCCCGGTTGGTGGGCGGTTTCCCCCCGCTTCCGGCGGAAGTTCCCCGATCCCAAGGGTCCGCTCAGCGTTACACTTCCGCCGCGAATGCCAGACGCCCCGAACCAACCCACCTCGCCCGATCCCGGTCGGGCCCCACGTGCTCCCAGGGGCGCCCACGCCGCCTCGCGCGTGATCGCCTTCATGAACCAGAAGGGCGGCGTCGGCAAGACCACTAGCGTCGTCAACATCGCCGCCGGCATCGCCCAGCGCGGGCGCTCCGTCCTGCTCGTCGACATGGACCCGCAGGCCCACTCCACGATCTCCCTGGGCGTCGACCCCGCCGCCCAACAGGCCAGCGTGTACGATGTGCTCCTCGATCCCGCTTTCGACGCCCTCGACGCGCTGAGCGTCGGCGCCCGCCCCCACCTCGCGGTCCTCGGCTCGGAGGTCGATCTCGCCGCCGCGGAGACCGAACTCGCCGGCGTCGAAGACCGCAACCAGCGCCTCGCCCGCGCCCTCGAGCCGCTCAAGAGCGTGTACGAGTACATCCTGATCGACTGCCCGCCGTCATTGGGTGTGCTGACGCTGAATGCCCTCGCGGCGGCCCGCGAAGTCATCATGCCCATGCAGGCGCACTTCCTCGCGCTCCAGGGCGTGAGCAAGCTGCTTGAGACGGTTTCCTTGGTCAGCCAGGGCGTGAACCCGCGGCTGAAAGTCTCGGGCGTGGTGCTCTGCATGCACGACGAGAACACCCGCCACGCCCGCGAGGTGGTCGCCGACCTCGAGCAGTTCTTCGAACAGGGTCGTCAGAGCGGCGCGCCGTGGTGGGCCGCCCGCGTGTACCGCCCCGCCGTGCGGCGCTCGATCAAACTGGCCGAGAGCCCCGGCTTCGGGCAGACGATCTTCGAGTACGCCCCGGGCTCGACCGGCGCGCTGGACTACCAGGCGCTCGCCGATGAACTCATCGCCGAATGGGACGCGCTCACCCGCCCACCACAGGGCGCCGCGGCGCCCCACGTGGTCGTCCGCCACCCGGGCAAGCCCAAGCCCGCCCGGGCGGGGGGGTAGTCGCCGAGCGCCAGCCGTCCCCACGCCACAGCCGCACCCGATGCCGATCCCCGCTCCCGCATCCCGAGCCTGGCGCGCCCTGTTCCTCCTCTACGCCGTCGCCCTGTTCATCGGCACCCACTGGCCCCAGCTCGCCATCCCCATGAAGGGGCGACCGGACCTGGTCGTTCACATGACGATCTTCGGCGGTTGGACCGTTCTGTTTTTCCTGAGCGGGCTCGCCGGACCGCCGATCCACTGGCGCACCGTCGCGGTGGCTCAACTTGTGGGCGTGCTCTATGCCGCCGCCGACGAGTCGCTCCAGGCCGTCCCCTTCGTCCGGCGCCACTTCGACTGGGACGACATGATGTTCAACGTCTTCGGCGTGTGCGCCGCCACCATGCTGAATATCCGTCTGCGGGCGCTTCTCGACCGGCGCGCCGCGCCGGGCCGATAGTGCCCTCCGAATGAGCGCCGGCCCGCCCGATCCCAGCCCGAATCCCCAGCCCGAGGCCGACCCCTCACGCGCTGCTTCCATCCCGCTGGAACCCGAGCCCGCGTTGGAATCGCCCTCCGCGACGCCCCCCGAAACGCCCCCCGCGCCGGAAACCCCCGTCGAGGTCGTCACCGGCGAGGCCTTCCCCGGCGCTGAAGC
>JAFLCM010000354.1 GCA_017303565.1 Planctomycetota bacterium | reverse complement strand
CCCCCGCGCCTCCAGCCTCCGCACCAGCGGCGACACCGGCGCCGCCATCGGTTCCGGCGAGCAGGCCCTCGAGAACGCGCGACGCCTCGGCCCCGACGCCCAGCTCTACTACCAGCACCTCGCCTTCCTCGCAGACCCGCGCCTCCAGGGCCGCTCCGCCGACGTCCCCGGCAACGCCGAGGCCGCCGCCTACATCGAGCAGCGCTTCCGCTCCCTCAACCTCCAGCCCGCCTTCAAGAACGACGACGCCTCGCCCTCGTTCCAGCAGCCCTTCAAGGTCCGCGGCGAGGTCGAGGTCAAGCGCCAGGAACTCACCTTCTCCCACCGCGAGGGCCTCGCCACCCAGGAAGTCCCCACCCCCGTCGCCCTCACCGCCGGCAAGGACTTCAACGTCCTGGGCTGCTCCGCGACGGGCGAAGTCTCCGCTCCCCTCGCCTTCGCCGGCTACGCCATCTCCGACGGACCCGACGGGTACACCTCCTTCACCGGCAAGGAAGACCTCAACGGCCGCATCGCCATGATCCTCCGCTTCGAGCCCATGACCGCCGAGGGCAAGAGCAAGTGGACCAGCGTCGGACGCTGGAGCCAGCGCGCCGACCTCACCGCCAAGATCCGCAACGCCGCCGCCCAGGGCGCCGTCGCCGTCATCCTCGTCAGCCCCCCCGGCGCGGACGACCCGCGCGTCGAGAAACTCGAGACCGCCCGCACCACCCGCTTCGGCGGGATGAAGGTCCCAGTCATCATGACCACCATCGAGGCCGCCAACCAGGTCCTCGCCAAGGCCGACCCCGAGGGCCGCACCCTGCTCCGCCTCCGCCAGGCCGCCGACGAGAAGGGCGGCGTCGTCCTCTTCCCCGAGAACACCACCGTCTCCATCGCCGCCAACGTCGAGACCAAGCAGCTCCCCACCACCAACATCGCCGCCGTCCTCCCCGGGCGCGGCCCCTTGGCCGAGGAGTACATCGTCGTCGGCGCGCACTACGACCACCTCGGGTTCGGCTACGTCGGCGGGGCCCAGGCCGCCAACCTCGGACAGATCCACCCCGGCGCCGACGACAACGCCTCCGGCGCCGCCGGCCTCCTCCTCGCGGCCGAACGCATCACCGAAGCCCGCACCCGCTCCGACATCCCAAACGCCCGCTCCATCCTCTTCATGGCCTTCGGCGCCGAAGAAATGGGCCTCCTCGGCAGCGACCACTACATCAAGAACCCCACCGTCCCCGCCTCCAAAATCGCCGCCATGGTCAACATGGACATGATCGGCAGGCTCACCGACAACAAGCTCCAGGTCGACGGCGTCGGCACCGCCGAAAACTTCGAGACCTTCCTCAAGCCCGTCTTCGACCGCCACACTTTCAACTACACCCTCGGACAATCCGGCCGCGGCCCCTCCGACCACGCCACCTTCTACGGCGCGGACATCCCCGTCCTCCACTTCTTCAGCGGCCTCCACCCCGACTACCACACCCCCACCGACACCATCGACAAGGTCAACGTCGACGGTGCCGTCCGCATCGCCTCGCTCGTCACCGACACCGCCACCCTCATGGCCGAGTCGCCCGACCGCCTCAAGTTCAAGTCCACCGGCGCCGCACGCCAGCCCGGCGCCATGCGCCGCTCCGGCGTCCGCCTCGGCATCGCCCCCGGCGATTACTCCGGCAGCACCCCCGGCGTCCTCGTCGGCGAGGTGTTCGAGGGCACCAGCGCCGCCAACGCCGGAATCAAGAAGGGCGACCGCCTCATCCGCTGGGGAGGCGAGGAACTCCCCGACGTCGAGGCCATGATGAGCCAGCTCTCGAAGCACAAGCCCGGCGACAAGGTCGACCTCGTCATCGTCCGCGAAGGCAAGGAGATGACCGTCACCATCACCCTCATCGGGCGCGAACCCCAGGGCTGATCGCTTCGATCGGCTTACCCCTGCACGTCCAGCGAACGCCGCGCCGGGCGATCCGCCGCCGGGTGCCCCGGCTCGGTCGAATACGCGCCGTGCTTGGCACGGTCGTCGTGACCCTCTTCCGATTCGTTCGACGACGACCCCGTCACCACCCGCCCCACGTCCGTCCCCTCGACGCTCGACAGCACCGCCTCGTCTTCCTTGCTCTTCCCCGAGTCCCCCTGCCCGGCGCGCTCCACCGCCCTGCGACGCTGCACCTTCTTGTCGTTCGGATTCCCAAACGACGACGGCGGGATGATCGAGCCTACGAACGGCATGAGGTCTCCATCGACCGCCCGCGCCCATTCCCCGCAATCAACCCCCATTGACAGCGGTTGCACCGAACCGGAAGCACAACCCGTGGCCCCTCGCGTCGTCCGCCGCGACTGATTCTCGGACGCCTCAGCCCCCGCTCAGACGCGCCTCAATGGCCGCGCAAGCCCGCGCGGCCTCCGGGTGTGTCCCCTTCAGAGGTGACACCAGCGCCAGCGCCCGGCGCAGCTTCTTCATGTGCTCGCCGCGGCTCCCCAAAGGGTTGTCCGGCAGGTCGGCGAGGTTGTCGCACACGTCCGCCGCCTTGATCAGCCGCGCCCGCCAGTCGCCCGCCGCCAGCCCCGCGTCGTACGCGTCCTCACGCTCGGTGTCGGGAAGACGGTTGTCCTTCGTCAGCGCCGCGACCATCGACGCCACCTCGACGCCGAACGCCGAGCACACGTCGTCGTAGTCCGTCCGGGTGTCCTCGATCGTGTCATGCAGCACCGCCGCCGCCAGCACCGCCTCGTCGCGGCAGCCGAACGCGTCGCGCACCAGCATCGCCACGCGGAACGGGTGCGCGATGTACGGCGTCCGCCCGTCTTTTCGCAGATGCCCCGCGTGCGCCCGCGCCGCAAAACTCACCGCCCGCTGAAACAGCCCGCACGCTCCGGCGTCGCGGCACACCGCGTCCCCGCCGTCAACCCCCAGCCCCGCCCGGATCGCCTCCCGCACCCGCGCGTGCGCCGCGTTCCCCGCGTCAAACCGGTGCTCCGGCGCGTTCCAGACCTCCGGCGGGTACAGCCACACCGCCTTGGTCCGGTACGCCTCCGGCTCCCGCTCAAACCGCGGCAGCACGTGCGCGTGCAGCGCCGGCTCGAGGTTTCCCAGGATCTCGTAGTTGATCCGCCGCGGAGAAACCGCCGCGCTCACCGCGTCCCCCAGCCGCGCCATGTCGTCCAGGTACCGACCCCGCGCCGCCATGTCGAGGTCGTTGAGCGACCCCACCACCGGGTCCGGCAGAAGCAGGCAGTACCCCGGCAGCAGTTGCGACTCGCCCATCACCGCCCAGCCGCTCGACATCCGCGCCACCACCCGCAGCCCGGCCCCCTCGCGCCCGCCGCGGCACTCTTCGACATGGCGATGAATCGCGGTGGTCACGGACCCATCCTATCCCGGGGGCCGCGGGGACCCGGGAGCGGAGAATCTTGTGGGTTCGATGAGGGTCGCGGCCCCCGGATTCCGCGAGGTGACATGGAGCACGCCGCTCCCGGAGACCCCGCCATGCGCACCCACGCCGCCGCCACCCTCGCCGCTCTTGCTCTCGCCCTTCCCGCCTTCGCCGCCGACCTTCCCGGCCACACCTTCGTCCAGGGCGCCGGCGCCTACGCCG
>JAFLCM010000353.1 GCA_017303565.1 Planctomycetota bacterium | reverse complement strand
ACACTCGACGGCGCCGCGGGCGGCAGGAACAATTGGAAGGAGAACGGCGCGGAGTACGCCATGACGCCGCTCACGCTCAGGTAGTAGGGCTGCGTCGGGCTTCCGAAATGATCTAAACGGATCACGACGGTCCTCGGTGCCTGGTTGCAGTTGTTGTAGGTGTCGTCGCTGAGTTGCTGGGCGTTCGCTGGTTGTGTGATGTCAAGGAACAGCCGCGCACCGATCTGCGGCATCAGGCACGAGTCAGCCTGCTGCCACGCGAACCCGGGCGTGGTGTTCTCGAACACGACCGGAGCGGCGGAAATAGCCGGCCCCGTCGCTGACAGAGCCATCGCGATTCTCAGAGCGGTGCGGGCATTCGACATGACAGAACCTCCCAGACCGTGCGGCTTGAATGGGCCGACTTGACATCAAGTTCCCGGCCTCACTCCAATGAGTGTACCCTCGCACGGAATGATGTCAACGCGAAGTTCCGCCAAGTTGGCGGCTCGAGACGATATCGACTCGGTGGATTTCAGCCTGTCGGCGCGGGACATGCAGCCGCGGCTCGTAAGTCATTTTCATTCATGCCCCCGGGCAGCACGGCTGAGCAAAACACAAGTTGGAAAGCCGTTCGTCCCGAGCTGAGGTTCATGACGATCTGAGCCACCCGGAATGACCCGGATAGGCTGTTTTTGATTTGAAGAACCTGAGTGTCGTTCATTCGCAGCGTTCAGGCGTGGACTCCCACCGGTTCCCGCCCCATGTGACGGCGGACCTCGCCGCCAGCGAGACGGCCCCATTCACCAGGCTCAACCACAACACCGTCAATCACCCATCCCCGTCCGGTGAAGCCGTGGGGGTTGCCGATGGCGGATTCGATGCGGCCGTTGGCGCCGGCGGTGCGGAGGTTGAAGTCATCATCCAGAATGCGAACAGCCCCGTAGTCGTCGTTGTGGTACCGCTCGGCGACCGCGCCGGTCGCGTCGGTGAGCGCCGCCACGGTGAACATGTCGTCGGCGTGGTACCAGTAGGACGCCGCGGCGGTGATGCCCGACGACGGCACCTCCCCCGCGGCGGGGATGAACGGGCCGTCGACATCGCGGCGCATGGCGACCACGTCATCAATGTACCGAACTCAACGGCGGTTCCTCGACGACAACGCAAGAGTCTCTCCCCAAGCCGCGCTGGGGAATGTGCACCCGCGAGCCGGCGGACAGTCGGCAGGCCTTCATCGCGGGTTCGCCGACGCTGCTCTTCCGGGGTTTGGCCCGCGGGTGCGTTCGGACGGGTGTCGGCGGGTGCTCGACTGCGGATGGAGGACGGCACGGGGCTTTTCCGGGGGCTCCCCGCTGTCCCGGTTCGGCCCCCGTGCCTCGCGAAATACTCGCCGGCCGGGCCTTGACAAATCATATCGCCGATATATATTTAGAGCATGGCCAGGCCTTCAGCACATCGGTCGGTGTACCACGGGATTGCGGACCCCACTCGGCGGGCGGTGCTTGATCTGCTCCGCTCGCGGGACTTCAGCGCGGGGGAGATCCTCGCGACGTTCCGCGAGCGCGGGGTGGCGGTGAGCCAGTCGACGCTGAGCCAGCACCTGGGCGTGCTGCGGCGGTGCGGGCTGGTGGCGGCGTCTTGGCAGGGGCGGAGCCACGTGTACTCGCTAACGCCGGGGGCGCTCCGCGCGGTGGCGGCGTGGCTTCGACCGTTTGAGACGATGTGGGAGCGCGGGCTGGGGGCGCTGGGCGAGCATCTGGATCGAGAGCATGGCGACGCGGGCGACGGGCCGGGCATGATCGGGAAGGGAGCCGGTTCGGCACGGGGCGGCGAAGAAGGGAGGGGGTCGTGAGCGACCTGGTGAAGCGGCGGTACTACCCGTACCCGGCGGAGGTCGTGTGGGCGGCGCTCACGGACCGCGAGGCGCTGGCGCAGTGGCTGATGCCCAACAACTTCGAGCCCGAGGTCGGGCGCGAGTTCGAGTTTCGGGTCGATCCGATGATGGGGATGTCGGGCATCGTGAAGTGCCGGGTGCTGGAGCTGCGCGCGTTCTCGCTGATGGTGTGGTCGGGGGGCATCGAGCGCGGCGGGGGCAAGCCGGCACTGGCGACGACGATCCGGTTCGATCTCGCCGAGTACGAGGGCGGGACGCTGCTGACTTTGACTCAGGCGAACGCTTCGGAACTGCCCTTGTTCTTCCGACTGTCGATGGCGTTCGGCTGGGGGACGATGCTGAAGCGGTGGCTGCCGAGGGTGATCGGGAATGTGTCTCGGACGCCGGAGGGGCTGAGGTACACGCGGCTGAACCCGGCGCCGAACCGGGGGCACCATCGGACGCGGACGGTGCCGGAGGGGTTCGCGAAGTAGGCCGGGCGGGGCGGTTCTCGGGCCGTTGCGTGTCCGCGCGGTGACGAAAATGGGGCAAGGGCGTTGAGGTGCGGGCCGGTCCGGGGCGTGCGGGTCATACTGTGCGAACCGGAGGACCGCGCGATGAGAATCGGATCGGTGCTGTGGGCGTTGTGGTCGGCGCTGCTCGCTGGCGGCGTTGCGGTTGCGCGGCCGCTGCCGGTGGGGTTTGTGGATTCGCCGGTGGCGGGCGGGTGGGTGCAGCCGGTGGGACTGACGTTCTCGGCGTCTGGGCGGATGTTCGTCTGGGAGAAAGCGGGTCGGGTGTGGATCGTGGAGAACGGGGTGAAACTCCCGACGCCCTTGATCGACTTGAGCGACGAGGTGGGCGACTGGCGGGACTTCGGGCTGCTGGGGTTCGCGATCGATCCGGCTTACGAGTCGAACGGCCGGTTCTACCTGTCGTACGTGGTGGACCATCACCACCTGGAGTTCTTCGGGACGGGGTCGTACGACCCGCAGGCGAACGCGTACTTCCGCGACACGATCGCGCGGGTGACGCGGTACACGGCGACGCCGGCGTCGGGGCTGCGCGTGGCCGACCCGTTGTCGCGCACCGTGCTCATCGGCGAGTCGGCGACCACGGGCATCCCGATCCTGCACCAGTCGCACGGCCCGGGTGCGCTGGCCTTCGGGCATGACGGCACGCTGCTGGTGTCGTGCGGCGACGGGGCGTCGTACTCGCGGGCGGACGCGGGCGGGCCCAACAGCGGCTCTTCGAACACGGCGCTGGCCGAAGGGATCATCACGGCGGGGGAGGACGTCGGCGCCTTCCGCGCGCAGCAGGTCGACAGCCTGAACGGCAAGGTGCTGCGCATCAGCCCGGAGACGGGCGACGGCGTCTCGGACAACCCGTTCTTCAACGCCGCCCAGCCGCGATCGGCGCGCTCACGCGTGTACGCGCTGGGGCTGCGGAACCCGTTCCGGTTCAGCGTGCGCCCGGAGATCGGGCGGCACGCGGGCGTGGGCACGCTGTTCATCGGCGACAACGGGTGGAACGACTGGGAGGAGTTGAACGTCGCGACGGCGGGCGGGAGGAACTTCGGGTGGCCGCTGTTTGAAGGCACGGACCCGCAGGGGCTGTATGTGGCCACGGGCGCGGCGAACCCGTTCGCGCTGAACCCGCTGGCGGGCGGCTCGTGCGCGGCGCTGCTGCCGTTCGTGTCGCTGTGCGTGCAGGATGTTGCGGGCGCGGCGTCGTTCC
>JAFLCM010000352.1 GCA_017303565.1 Planctomycetota bacterium | reverse complement strand
GCCCGCGGAGCCGCCCTGGCTCAGCACGCTGTTCAGGTCGAGCTGCGGCACCTGCGAAAAACTCGGGATCTCGAAGAGCAGGTCCTGGATCGGGTAGAGCCGCAGCATCGCGTGCTTGTTCAGCGACGACTTCAGCCCCACCTCGATCGCGCCCTCGGGCGTGAACTGCCAAGTGGCGTCGCCCGCGTTGTCGGTGGACTTGTCGAGCACCCTTTCAAGAAGCGCCAGCACGGGCTTCTCGCGCACCGAGAGCGTGACCCGCTTCTCCTTGTCGAGGCCGTCGATCCGTTCGTCGCCCCAGATCGCGTCGATGTCCGCGCCGGTGAGGTCGCGGATGAAGGTCATCACGTCGCCAAGCCGCTGGTCGGTCAGTTCGATGGTGACCGGCTTGAGCATGCGGTTGTAGTTGTCCAGCCGCGGGCTGATCGCGCGTGAAGCCCCCGCGCCCGTCGTTACCGTCTGGGCCGGGGCGACCCCGCCGGCGCCCAGGGCGACCACCGCGGCGAGCATCAGGATGGAACGGGCGGCGTGCTTCATGGCGATCGGCTCCATGCTCCAAGGACCGGTGAATCGTAGGAACTCGCCCTCGATCCCCCAAGGGCATCGTCCTTTCCGGGCGGTTGGACGCCCCCAAAGGCCCCCGGTTCCACGCGGGAATCCCCAGCCAAAGCGGGACAACCACGTTCGCTAGGCCATTTTCGGACCCTTTGGGCCGGCGGCTGAGGCGTATCGCGCCGTGAACCGCTCCAGGATGTCGGTGAGCCTCGGGTCGAGGGTTCGGCGCGTTCGGTCCGCGATGTCCCCCGGCACGCCCCCAAACAGCGGCTCCGCGATGGCGCCGACGATGCACGCCACCGTGTCCGTGTCGCCGCCGATCATGACCGCGTTTCGGATCGCGTCCTCGAAGCCCGTCGAAGCCAGCACCACCGCGAACGATTGCGGGACCGTCCCCTGACACGTCTCGTCGAACTCGTACTCGCGGCGCAGTTGATCGAGGTCGTGACGGGTGTCGTAGCCCAGCGACTCGGCGAACGCGCGGATCGCGCCCGCGTCCGCGCCCGTGCGTGCCAGGAACACCGCGCCCGCCACGGCCTTGGCCCCCTTGACCCCCTCTGGGTGGTCGTGCGTCGCGAGTGCGGAACGCTCGCCCAGATCGAGGGCCTCGTCGAGCGAGCCCGCCGCCCAGCCGCACGGCGAGGCCCGCATGGCGCTCCCGTTGCCGAAGGAGTTGTACGGGCGGTTCTCGCCCTTTCTCACCCAGTGCGAGAACCGTCCGCCGTAGCCGCGGCCCGGGAACGCCGTGGCGTAGTCGAGGTACGCCTCGCCGAAGTCGGTGCCCGTCAGGATGGCGTCGGCGCACGCGACGGTCAGCACGGTGTCGTCGGTGAAGTACCGCGGCGGATTGAACAGGTCGAACTCGCGCGACCGGTGGTTCGCAAACTCGAACACCGACCCGATCACGTCTCCGGCGATGGCTCCCAACATGTCTCGCTCCCGGGAGGGTATTGTCGGCGGAAAAAGTCCGGCGGCGTTGAGACTCAGTATCGACAGCCGCGTGCCGCGCCCGGCGGTTGACCGCCATTTCCGCCACCGGTAGCGTACCGCGCATGAGCGTCACCACCACCGTTCCCGGCGAGCCCGTTCTGCCCGACGTGAAGATGCACGCGGTGCGTCCGACCGAGCCGGTCTTCGCGACCATCACCAAGAACGAGCGCTGCACCGTCAGCAAGAAGACCGCTTCGTACATCCGCCAGGTGGAGTTCGACGTTTCCGGAACCCCCCTCGTGGGCGTCTGCAACCCCGGTCAGGCGATCGGCGTGCTCGCCGAGGGCAACGACGCCACCGGCAAGCCCCACAAGGTCCGCCTGTACTCGCTGTCTTCGCCCAAGGACGGCATCGACGGCCAGGGCAAGGTCTACTCCGTCACCGTCAAGCGGTCCATCGACGAGCATTGGGACACCAAGAAGCTCTTCATGGGCGTCTGCTCCAACTACCTTTGCGACCGCGCCGTCGGCGACAAGATCCGGGTCTCCGGCCCCAACGGCAAGCGGTTCCTTCTCCCCGTCGACCCCAACAAGAACGACTACATGTTCTTCGCCACCGGCACGGGCATCGCCCCGTTCCGCGGCATGCTCCTCGACCTCTTCAAGGCCAAGTGCACCAGCAAGATCACGCTGGTCATGGGCGCGCCCCCCGCCTCCGACCTGCTCTACCACGACTTCTTCCTCGACATGCAGACGAAGTTCCCCAACTTCACCTACCTCACCGCCATCAGCCGCGAGAAGCAGGCCGACGGCCACGACCAGCTCTACGTGCAGGACCGCCTCCGCACCAACCGCGATCAACTGCTGGCACAGCTCTCCAACGACCGCAACTGCATCTACATCTGCGGCCTCGCGGGCATGGAACTCGGCATCTTCCAGCAGCTCGGCTTCATCCTCCAGGGCAGCACCCTCGAGCAGTACCTGCAGTGCGACCCGCAGGCCCTCCGGGACATCCGCCACTGGAAGCGCGAGATGCTCCACAAGGAGATCCGCCCCACCAAGCGTGTCCTCATGGAGGTTTACGCCTGAACCCGGCGGAACGCGGCTTCTCGGACCCCGCCGCCCGCGTTTCTCGATTCCGTCCCCCGATCGACCGATAGACGTTCACCGACCCGAAACCACACTCCCGCGCACCCTCCGCATCCGCCGCCTCCGCGCGGGCCGGTTTTGAGGGCGAAAAGGAAGCACGCACATGGCCCACGTCATCACCGAACCCTGCATCGGCACCAAGCAGACCGCCTGCTGCGACGTCTGCCCGGTGGACTGCATCCACCCGAAGAAGGACGAGCCCGACTTCGCCGGCGCCACCCAGCTCTACATCGACGCCAACACCTGCATCGACTGCGGCCTGTGCGTCGACGAGTGCCCGGTGAAGGCCATCTTCCCGCAGGACAATGTCCCCGCGGAGTGGCACAAGTACATCCAGATCAACGCGGACTACTTCGCCAAGAAGTAAGCGGGAACGCCGCGGCGCCGCCGCGCCCCCTCTCCCGCGGGAGCCCGCTCCCCGGTGTCACGCCCAAAGCCCACGCGATCACGGCCCGGCCCCAGCGCCGGGCTTTTTCGTGCGCCTGCACTCGAACGGTCCCGGTCGGCCCCGGCCACCTACTTCGCCAGCAAATCGCCCGGCTTCAGGTTCCCCGCCGCGGGGGTGGCCCTCGGCTGGTGGTACACGTGGCACGACACGCACGAGTGGACGCTCCCGCCCTCGGGCGAGTGGCACTCGCGGCAGCTCTCGATGCCCGGCAGGTTGATATCCGACGCCGACCCGCTCTTTTCGGCGCTGTGGCAGGCGCGGCAATCGATCATCGTGTGGGCCTCGTGGCTGAACACGCTCTTGGGCATCCAGCGGTCGGGGACGTGCGGGTTGACCACGCCGAAGCCGTCCGCCAGCGAGGCGGGCTTTTCCACCTCGTGGCAGTAGTTGCAACGCGTGCCCTTGACGAGGTCCTTGAACACGCCCTCGCGCTGCGACGCCAGGAACGCGGTCAGTTTCTCGGGCGAGTCGATCGTCGGCAGCGTGGCCTTCTTGGGTTCCGCGGCGGCCTGGGTGCGCCGGCCC
>JAFLCM010000351.1 GCA_017303565.1 Planctomycetota bacterium | reverse complement strand
GTGCTCCACACCGGCTACCTGCTGCGGACGGTCACCGTGCCCCTGCTGCTGGCGCTCGGGCTGGCCTATCTCGTCGAACCGCTGGTCTACCGCATTACCCGGTCCGGGCGCGTGTCGCGCCCGTTCGCGGCGGCCGCCGTCATCGTCGCGGTCGGGCTGGCCATCGTCGTCCCGGTGGTGGTGGGGGGCGGCTTCGGCCTCGCGCAGGGCGCCCGCTTCGCCGACTCCTTTACCCGCAACGTCTCGTTCCTCAACCGCAGCATCAAGGAGCCGGACAACGAGGCCCTCCGAGAGGCACTGCCCTCCAGCGGCTGGCGGAGCACCCGGGATTTCCTGGTGGACCTTCGCAAACGTCACCCGGAACTGGTCGCAACCCCCGAAACCCCGAGCGAGAGCGCCGCCGCGCCGGAGGTGCGCGCCGAACCCACCAGCGCCGAGCGATTCGTCGACCTGGTCTACGACTGGGTGCAGACCAACGCACCGGCCTTGCAGCGGTGGTTCACCGGCAGCGTCGTCGGCTCCGGGGCCGACGCCTTCACCGCCGCCGTTGGCATCCTGATGAACCTCTTCTACCTCGGGTTCACGCTGTTCCTGACGCTCTTCTTTTTCTTCTTCATCTGCACCGCGTGGTGGGCGGTCAAGGCCCGGCTCGTCTCGCTGATCCCCGAGCGCAGCCGGGACCGCGTGCTCGACATCTCCGCCAAGATGGACCGCGTCATCGCCGCCTTCATCCGCGGGCGGCTCACCATCTCCGCGATCCTGTGCGTGCTCTTCTCCGTCGGCTTCTGGCTCATCGGCGTCCCCGCGCCGATCATCGTCGGCGTCGCGGTCGGCGTCCTCAGCGTGGTCCCCTACCTCGCGCTCGTCGGCGTGCCCCTCGCCATCGCGCTCATGTGGCTCAACCCCAGCCCCATCGAGTGGCAGACCAACTGGTGGTGGATCGTCGGCGCGCCCGCGGTGCTCTACTGGATCGTTCAGGCCACCGACGACTACATCTGGACACCCATGATCCAGGGCAAGGCCACCGGCATGGACACACCCACCATCCTCTTCGCCGTGCTGGCGGGCGGCAGCCTCGCGGGGTTCTACGGCGTCATGGTCGCCATCCCAGCCGCCGCCTGCATCAAGATCCTTTTGAAAGAAGTCTTCTGGCCCCGCTTCGAGGCGTGGGCCAAGGGGCTTGACCGCGACTTCCTGCCGATCTCGCGGTCGTGATCTCGTTCGATTTCAAGCCGATCCCGGCCCGCTGAACCGCCGCCAAATCCAGTATGTCGGCACGCCCGCCGCGAGCACCAGCAGCCACATCCCCGTGCGACCCGGCTCGGCCCATACCGCCAGCCCCGTCATCGCCGCGCTCGCGAGGATGAACAGCGCTGGCACCACCGGGTACCCCGGCGTGCGGAAACCCGGCCCGACTTCAGCCCGCCCGTCACGCCGGCGGATGATGAACAGCGCCCCCGCCCCCAGCCCGTAGAACAGCCACATTGTGAACACGAAACTCTCGGCGAGGCTCGAAAAATCCCTGAGCAGCAGCACCGCCGCGCACGAGAGCGCGAACTGCACCCACAGCGCCGTCGCGGGCGTCTGGCGCTTCGGATCGATCCGCCCCAGCGCGCGAAAGAGCAGGCCGTCCCGCGCCTGCGCGAACGTCACCCGCGCCCCCGTCATCACGCTCGCGTGCGACGAGCCGAGCGTCGAGACGATGATGATCACCGTCACCGCCGCGGCCCCGATCGGGCCCGTCAGCCCCTCGAGCAGCAAGGGGGCGACGCTCCTGGTCTCACGCATCACCTCCAGAGGGATGTGCCACAGGTACACCGCGTTCGCCAGCCCGTAGAGCCCCGTCACCGCCAGCGTCCCGGCGATAAAGACCCGCGGCAGCGTGCGCCGCGGCTCCTTCACCTCGCCCGCGATCGCGCCGACGTCCGCCCACCCGTCGTAGGTCCACATGATCGCCGCCATCACCGGGGCGAGGGCGAGGATCAGCGGCTTGGGCGAGGGTGACGCCTCGAACGCACGCTCGACACCGACGCCCCGCGCCGCCGCCCACGCGCCGATCACGATCACCCCGAACACCGCGGAGAACTTCAGCGCCGTGAGCACGACCGCGAAGCGTGTGCTGCCCCGCACCCCCAGCGCGTTGATGAGCGTCAGCACGAACAGCGCCACGCACGTGGTCGCCTGCGGGTTCAGTTTCAGCCCCGTGAGCAGGTTCAGGTGCTCGGCGAAGATGATCGCGATCCCGCCCGCCGCCGAGGGCTTGGTGATCAGCATGTACGTCCATCCGAAGACGAACGCCACCACCGGCCCGTAGCCCTCGCGAAGGAAGACGTACACACCGCCGCTCGACGGAAACCGCGCCGCGAGTTCGGCGAACGTCAGCGCCCCGCACAGCGCGATCAACCCGCCCGCCCCCCATAGCAAGAGGATCAGCCACGGGCTGCCCAGGTTCGCCGCGATGAACGCCGGCGTCTGGAAGATCCCGCTTCCGATGACCACCCCAACGAGCACGGAGACCGCGCCCCAGAACCCCACCACACGGGGCAGGTCGGGGCGCGCAACATCCGCGTCCCCCGTGACGTGAGGCCGGTCAGACGAGGCGTCGCTTCCGGTGTGCAATCCGCTGCTCCAATGCCCGCGCTCGGCGCCGCCTCCTCCGGCGAGACGCCTCAGGGCCTCGGCAGCCTATCGAGAAGCCACGGCGCGAACGCCTCTTTGGTCATCCCGGCATCCGGCGTCGACTCGATCCGCCCGTCCGCGAACAGCACCGTCGCCCTGATCGAGGGCGCGTCCATGGTCTCCAGGGGATTGGCCACGATCGCGTCCAGCCCCTTGCGGGCCAGCTTGTCGCGGGCCGACGACATCAGCCGTTCCTCTGGTTCGAGCGCAAATCCCACCAGCCGGTGGTGAGGCTGCCGCCGTCCCGACACCTCCGCGAGGAGGTCCGGCGTCGGCTCCAGTTCGAGCCGGATCGGTCCGCTCCCCCGCCTGATCTTGGTGGAAAGGTCGGGTTCGGTCAGCGGGCCCACCGCGTCGAACTCGCCCGTGTCGTGGGCGCACGCCAGCCGCGGGCGGTAGTCCGCCACCGCCGCCGCCATGACCAGCACGTCGCACGCCGGGAAATGCTCGGCGAGCAGCCCCTGAAGTTCGCAAGTCGTCTGAAACCGGTGAACCCTGACGCGGTGGTTTGCGGGCCGGCGCGGCGTCGGCCCGAGCAGCAGCGTCGTCTCCCACCCGCGCTCGACGCCCGCTTCCGCCAGCGCGATCCCCAGCCGCCCCGACGACCGGTTGCCCAGGTATCGCACGGCGTCGATGGGCTCGTGAGTCGGTCCGGCGGTGATCAACAGCCGCACGCCCTTTCGCGTCGGAGCGAAGGGGACCTGTTCGCGTGCTGGGTCAGGTGGGGCGTTCATCGGACTCCGTGCGGACGGCCGGGCAGCCGCCCCCGGAACGGAGCGGTGCCGGCAAGCCTATCCGATGCCCGGTGCCGTGCCCGGGATTCGTGGGTCGCCCCCGACCGCGCCCCTTCCCGACCGCCCGACGCCGGGTATCCTCCCAGAGCGTGCATCCGGATGGAACCCGGACGCCGCCGCCCGCGAACCCGTTTCCCGCCCC
>JAFLCM010000350.1 GCA_017303565.1 Planctomycetota bacterium | reverse complement strand
GAGGTCGATCATGGGGCGGGCGTGGGGCGCGGGCTTTTGGGGCGGGGCGGTTGGTGTGGGGTCCGGGTCGAGCGTGCCGGGGATGGCGCCGGTGGTGTTGAAGATCAGGAGGTCGGTGGCGACCTCGGCGGCGATCGAGAAGGCGTCGGGCTCATCGTTCGAGAGGCGCGTGGTCGGCGCGGCGGGGCGCTTCGAGGCGGAGCGCCCGGGGCCGACCTCGGCGCGGACGATCAGGCGGATGGCCTCGGGGCGGAGGGCGGCGGTGAAGGTCGCTTCGCGGAAGGTCATGGTCCAGGCGTCGTGCTCTCGCTCCATGGTCTTGATGGTGAGCGGGTCGGCGAGGGCGCGGAGGTCCGCGCCGGTGGGCGCGTGGGCGGAGACGCCTTCCTCGGCGAGCGCGGCGACGACGCTGGGCGCGGTGTCGGCGTCGATGCGGTCGATGACGAGGGGGCAGGTGCGCGGGGCGCGGAGCATGGTGACCTGAGGGTCGAGGCCCGCGGCCTCGGCGAGGACGCGGACGCGGTCGTGGCGGTCGGTCACGTTCCCCCAGTCGACGATGACGAGGTAGGCGGCGGCATCGAGTGGGGCGGGGGTGGGCACGGCGGCCTCCGGAAGAGAAGCGAGCGGTGGATTGTTACCGCTTCCCGCGCGTGACGGCGTGGATGGTGAGCGTGCCGTTGGTGGCGGAGATGGCGGTGAACTCGACGGTTCGGCCGTCGTCGAGGCGGATGGTTCGCCAGGGTTGGTCGGGGTTGCTGGTTTCACGGAGGGCGAGGCGCTGGACCGCCGGCGCGGCGCGGTTCACGATGAACGCGGGCAGGGGGAGCGAGCCGATGCGGACGCTGATCGGGCCGGGGCGATGGGCGTCGAGGGGGACGGCGAGGGTGATGACGCGGGCGCCGTAGGAGCCGCGCAGGGTGAGGGCGACGGCGGCTTCGTCGTCATCGAAGCGTGCGGCCGGGAGCGAGGCGCTCGCGGGGAGGTCGATCTTCTGGTTGGCGGCCCAGGCGGGCAGGCGGTCGTTGAGCCAGGCGGCGGCCTCGGCGTCGGTGATGGAGAGGGTCCAGGGTTCGCCGAAGGGGTGAGCGCCGGAGATTTCGGAGAGGACGCGGGCTTCGACGGATTCGGCGAGGGCATGGCGCGCGGGTGTGGCCTGCGCGGGCTGGTACCAAGACGGCACGCGGGCGGCGAGGGCGAGCAGCGCCGCGGCGGTGAGCATGATGACCGCGAGGAGCGCCGCCGTGGTGACGAGGACGCGGCGTCGGAGGCGCGGGTGGTTCGGGCTCGGGTGGTGGCGGTGCGGTGTGTGGTGGTTGGGTCGGGTACGCTGTGGTGGATGGGAAGGATCGAGCCGTTGGTGATCTCGGCGCCGTTCGGGAACTATGTTCAGCCGCGGTGGCGCGCGAGGGTTGGGGAGGGCCAGTTCGGAGGGGGTGGGATCGCACGCGGCGAGTTCGGGGCGACGCCGACCTTGGGGACGTTCACGAACGAGCGTCGGCCCGGGCGGGTGTGGCGGATCGTGCGGACGGTGCGGTACTCGCCGTTCTTGAACGCGTGGGTGAACAAGATCGGGCTGCGGAATCCCGGGATCGACTGGCTGGCGGGGCGAGTGAAGGACGGGCGGGCGCGGGTCGATCATGCGCTCGTCAGCGTGCACGGGTTCAACGATGCGGAGTGGGACCGGCTGACGGGCGTGGCGTCGGGGCTGGGGGCGCTGGGGGTGGAGTTGAACATGTCGTGCCCGAATGTCGGGCACGTGAACTGGCCGGAGTGGCTGTTCGAGCGGGCGGTGTCGCGGTGCTCAAGCGCGGGTTGCGTGCTGGTGGTGAAGCTGCCGCCGGTGAACTTCGAGGTGATGGTTGAGCGGGCGCTGGGCGCGGGGGTGCGGGCTTTGCACTGCTGCAACACGATCCCGGTTCCGGCGGGGGGCGTGAGCGGCAAGCCGCTGAAGCCGGTGGCGATCCAGTGCATCGGGCGTGTGCGCGAGGTCGCGGCGCGGGGCGGGCACGCGGGGCTGACGATCATCGGCGGCGGCGGGGTGACGACGCCGGGAGACATCGACGACTACGCGAACGCGGGGGCGACGCGGGCGGCAATCGGGACCAAGTGCTTCAACCCGCGGGTGCTGCTGGGCGATGCGGTGCTGCGGCCGTTGATCCAGCGTGCGGCGGAGCGGTTCGCGGCGTTCACAGTTTCTTGAGCAGTTCGGCGAGCAGTTCGGGCTTGCGGGCGGCGAGGATCTTGGTGATGGTGGCCTTGTCGGCGCTGACCTTGGCGAGGGCGACCTCGGCCTGCTTCCAGAGTTTGTCGGCCTTGGCGGGGCTGTCGCAGAGGTAGAGTTCCGACACGAGTTCGCCGAGGCGCTGGACGCCGATGGTGTCCTTGTGCTCGTAGTAGCGGTTGACGATGCCCTGCTGGTACTTGGTGAGGTGCTGTCCTTTGGCCATGGGGTGAGGGTAGTCCGAGAAAATGAGAAGGCCGGGCGGGGGCGTTGTGTGCTGCGGGGGTTCACTCGTGGAGACGTTTGCACAAACATTGGCGGTTTGGTGTTGCGAGGTGCGGTTCCCGGGGTAATCTCCCAGAGTGCGGTCAAAGTGGTGGCGTGGGCCGCGGCGGAACGAAGATTTGATGGTGACGTTTGAGGAAGACATCTCGACGGCGTTCTCGGACTTTCGTCGGGTGACGGGGGAGTTGTTCCGTGCGGCGGGGGTGGCGCCGGACTCGCCGGGGGAGGCGGCGCGGCGGCTGGGGTTGAGCCGGAACCTGACGTGGAAGTTCAGCCGGGTGATGAGCGATCACGACGCGTTCAGCGCGCTGCAGCACCTGCCGGGGGATGAGGGGATGGAGATTCTGGCGGGTGCGATGGGGAAGGCGGGGGTGCCTCGGGACATGGTGGCGTCGTTCGCGGCGGCGCGGAAGCGTCTGGAGGACGTGATCGTGCGTCACACGGGTGACCGTGGGACGTTCGAGTTGATGCTGGACAGCATGGCGGGCGCGGGTTCTGCGGAGCGGCTGGAGCAGAGCCGGAAGCTGGCGTTCCGCGGGAACAGCGGGGTGTGGGGGTTGCAGGCGCGGGTGCGGACGACGACGGCGTTCGTGGCGCCGGCGCGAGACCATTCGGAGATGATGGACCTGGCGATCATCGGTGGTGTGGTGGATTTTCGGAGGCTGCGGCCGGGGATTCGTTGGCCGTTGTTCCGTCCGCGGCAGTACCACGACGACGGGACGCCGGTGAATCTCGGGGCGCAGGGTCCGAAGGAGGAGGCGATCGATCCGGGGTCGTCGGGTCCGGAGACGCCGCTGTTGATCCGGGAGTTCTGCTCGGCGAACATGCCGCCGATCCGTGCGGTGAAGAGCCGGCTGGGGTACGACTACGAACTGGGTGACGGGCCGGTGGGGAATCTCGGTGCGTTCACGTGCTACCAGGGTCGTCTGGTGCGGGACGCGGAGTTTGTGTACCGAACCGGAACCGACCGGTATCTCGATCTGCTGTCTCATGTGACGATGCCGGCGGAGACGATGCTGTTCGACATGGTGGTGCACCGCTCGCTGGCGTTCCTGCAGGAGCCGAAGGTGCTGCTGATGGCGTCGGCGGACGGTGTGGGCCCGGGGCGTGAGGA